>NZ_BAAJPH010000118.1:0-583 GCF_057538885.1 Alicyclobacillus sp. CIJ1
TTGATGCCGAGTGTAAGACCGAGAAGTATGAGAAACGCCGGGTTTCTCCAGAAGCTTCGTGATCTCGCATCCGAGGCGGGTTCGCTCTCCGACTCGTCGGCCCCGCCCTCACTCGGCGAGGGCTCCGCTTGCGCTCCGTCCGCAGCCGGACGAGGCCGGGATGTGGGAAGAACCAGGCTCGTGAACAGATACAGTGCGGCGACGATGGCGCACGATGCCCAATAGGCGACTTTGCTGACGACGGGCGCCAACACAAAACTCGCGACCATGCGCCCCACCTGGTTTGTTCCCTGGATCAGCGCGTTGGCCTGCTGCCAGGACTCCTCGGGAAGAAGTTGAGGGACCGCCGTACCCACGGCGGGGAAATACACGCCCTCCGTGAACGCCATCACGATGATGAAAGGCATCATGATCCAAAGGTCCGTGCGTGGAAACGAGACGGCCAAGGCGACGCCGGCAGCCATGAGGGCAGCCACCGAAGAAGCGCGGCGCATCACGGCCACGGCAGGACTGCGCTTGTTCCACCACGCGGACGACGCGGAACCGACGACCCGCGGGATGGAGGTCAACGTAATCAAGAAGC
>NZ_BAAJPH010000119.1:0-70026 GCF_057538885.1 Alicyclobacillus sp. CIJ1
CCAAGGCGACGCCGGCAGCCATGAGGGCAGCCACCGAAGAAGCGCGGCGCATCACGGCCACGGCAGGACTGCGCTTGTTCCACCACGCGGACGACGCGGAACCGACGACCCGCGGGATGGAGGTCAACGTAATCAAGAAGCCCGCGCCCTTGCGCGCCGTGTTCCAGCTTGCTATATTCTCAGTGGAACCTTTCGAAATGGTGGGTTCTGTTTGCCATGCCTTCACAATCGAAGATGTTCCGCTGTGCGACTGGCGGCTTAGCGTGGAGCACCACGAGGGAGCACAGCGATATCTGCCGACCGCCTGGGCCCGACGCACCCAGGCGGTCGTTTGCATTTTCGCGAGAGGCCAACGCCGGCTAACCGACCCGCTCGTTACCCATTCTAATCCCAGGAGGTTGTCCGCCATGCCGAAACCGTTGCTTGGCCGTCCCGTCGCCAAAGCGTTGTCCCACGATGTCAGGAAGACCGTGGAGACCTGGAAGTCGCGCGGCGTGCAGCCGAAACTCGTGACCCTGCTCGCCAATGACGATCACGCCGCGAGCGTGTACGCCAACCAAAAGAAGCGCATCGCGGAGCGACTCGGCATCCAGTGCGACGTGATCGAGCTGCCGCAACAGAGCGAGACGGAGACGATTGTGCGCGAAATTCAGGCGCTGAACGACGATCCGTCCGTCCACGGCATCATGATTGAGATGCCGCTCGCGCCTTCGGTCGACGTGCAGCGCGTGGTGGGCGCGATTCACGCCTTGAAGGATGTGGACGGACTGTCGCCGTGCCACTCGTTCGCCAAGCCGACGCCGGAAGCCGCACTCTACCCCGCGACGCCGCTCGCGTGCATCCGCCTGCTCAAACACTATGGCTACGAGCTCAAGGGTGCCGACGTCACGCTCGTCGGCTGCGGTCAGACCGTCGGCATGCCGCTCCTGCACCTGCTCATCGCCGAAGGCGCGACCGTGGCCGCTTGCCACGAGCACACGCGCGATGTCCGCGCCCATTTGCGCGACAGCGAAATTGCCATCGTCGCGGTGGGAAAAGGCGGCCTGCTCGGCCCTGACATGGTGCACGAGGGCCTGACTGTCGTCGATGTGGGCATCTCGCAAGGGGAAAACGGAGACGTGCAGGGCGATCTCGCGCCGGAAGCCGCGGCGAAGACGAAGGCCTACACGCCAACGCCCGGCGGCGTGGGCGCCGTCACCACGGTGCAAATCTTCGCCAATCTGATGCACGCCATGGAGCTCCAGGAAGCCGCAGGCATGGTGTAATCGCCTCGGTGCCAGGTGCAGGGTCAACGCGGCCCTGAGAGCGACCTGCCGATCTCGCCTGACACTTGGAAGCCTGGAAGCTCAGCGCGGAAAGATAAACCACCTCGTCACGTTCATGTGCACCCACGCGCCCGGGGACCAGCGATGGCGATCCGCACTCGGGACGTGAACCTCCCACACTTCGCCATCCTTCGTGCGAATCCAGCACGCGCTGTACGAGCCTTTGAAGGCGGATCGCACCACCTGCGCGTGCGCTTCGCGTTCGCTCGCAGACTGAAGCTCGACATCCTTGGGGCGCACCACCACGGCCACCTCGGAGCCCTCGGACACGGCGGGATCGACGGGCAGAGACGCGCCCGCCACCTCGATTCGGCCGTTTTGCACGGCGCGCGTCCAGACGTTGGATTCCCCGATAAAGGAGGCCACGAAAAGCGTCTCAGGCTTTTCATAAACCTCTTCCGGCGTCCCGAGCTGTTCGACGTTCCCCTCGTGCAGGACGAGCACCCGGTCCGCCACTTCCAGCGCCTCCTCCTGATCGTGGGTGACAAACACGCTCGTCACGCCCATTTCATCGTGGACCTGGCGCACAAACGTCCTCAGTTCACGCCGAATCTGGGTGTCAATAGCGGCGAAGGGTTCGTCAAAGAGGAGCACCTGCGGGCGAGGAGCCAATGCGCGCGCCAATGCCACGCGCTGCTGCTGCCCTCCCGAGAGCTCGTGCGGAAAGCGATTCGCGTAGGGCTCCAGCCGCATGAACCGCAGGAGTTCCCTCACGCGCGCGTCCATCTCGTCCTTCGGAACCCGTTTTTCCCTGAGGCCAAAGGATACGTTGTCATAAACCGTCATGTGCTGAAACAGCGCGTAGTTCTGAAACACGAGCCCCACATTTCGCTTTTGAGGGGGCAGATCCGTGACCCGCTTGCCCCCAATCCACACATCGCCCTTGGTTGGACGTTCGAGTCCCGCGATGATGCGCAGGATGGTGGTCTTTCCGCTTCCGCTCGGACCCAGCAGTCCCACCATCTCTCCCTCGCGAATTTGGAAGGAGACCCCTCGGACGGATCGCGCGCCGCCTGGGTAGATCTTTTCAACGCCGACGAACTCAATGGTCACGCAGGTTCCTCCCCCCTGCACGCTTCAGGAATTGCAACAGCAGGATGAGTGCAAACGAGGCCAGCGCCAAAAGGGCGGACACCGCATAGGCAGCCTGCATTTCGTTGTTGACGGACGCCTGATACACGAACAGCGTCGCGGTCTCGGTCACCATGACGATGCTGCCAGACACCACGAGCACCGCCCCAAATTCACCCAACGAACGGGCCGTGGTGAGGGCCAATCCGTACAAGATGCTCCACTTCAATTGGGGCAGCCACACGCGCCACAACGTCCGCCACGGCGATGCGCCGAGCACGTACGCAGCCTGTTCTTGCGTATCGCCGATGGCGCGAATGGCTGGCACGGTTTCATGCACGATGAAGGGAAGCGTCACGAAGATGGTCGCGAGCACCATACCCGGAAAGGCGAATGCAACCTTCACATGGATGTGCAACAGGAATGCCCCGACGAGCGCGTTCGGCCCATACACGACGATGAGTGCCAACCCCGCGACGACCGGAGATACGGACAGCGGCAGTTCCACCAGCCACTGCACCATCCGCCAACCTGGTGCGCGTCTGGCAATCCAAAACGCCATGGGAAGGCCGAGCACCAGGTTGACGAGCAGCGTCACCCCGGTGATTTCACCTGTCATTCGAAGCGCGAAGAGCGCCTCCTGCGAGGTCACGCTCTGCCAAAATGGGCCCCAGCCTCCGGCCAAGGCGCCTACGAGGACCGCGGCGAACGGAACCCCCACGAGGAGCAACAGCCACGCATACGCTATCGAAGTCCCGACAACCGTCCAAACCTTAGACATGACGGGTCCCTCCCTCAGCTGCAGCCCATCGCACGGCCTTTCGTCTCCCGAGAAGTGCCAGAAGGCGGGCCTCAAGGACAAAGGCGAGGGCACACAAGAACATGAGAACCACCGCTGCGGCGGCCGCGCCACGCTGGTCGTAGTTCTCGAGGAGTCCATAAATGTATACCGACGCCACCTCGGTCTGCATGGGCTTGTTGCCCGACACGATGACCACCGACCCAAATTCAATCATGGCGCGCGTGAAGGTGAGGATCAGCGCACTGCCAAGCGCGTGGCGAAGCGCCGGGACGATGACCTTCAGCCAAACCCGACGTCCAGACGCGCCGAGAACCCAAGCCGCTTCTTCCTGACGCACATCCAGCGCCTGCATGGCGGGCTGCAAAGCTCGAACGGCGTACGGCACCGTGACAAACAGGAGGGCAAAGAGGATCCCAAGCCGCGTGTAGACCACCGCAACCCCGTGTTCGGTGAGCCACCTGCCCACGGGCGATACCGGCCCGTACAGAAGGACGAGCATGAGTCCCGATACGGTGGTGGGAATGGCGAGCGGCAAATCGATCACGGCGTCCAGCGCGCCCGAACCTACTGGCCGCCACCGTTCCAAAACGACGGCGATGAGAAGCCCCATCGCCGTGTTGAGGATCGCCGTGACGAACGAGATCGCCAGGGTGAGTTCAAACGCCCGAATCGCGATAGGACTCATCACGGCCTGCACGAAGGAAGACCAGCCACCGGAAAACGCCTGTTGAAGGACTGCGCCAAGCGGCAGGACGAAGATGAGGATGAGCGCGCCCGAAATGAGGGAATCAAGCGCCATTCGCCCGAAACGCATCAGCGCCCCTCCAACACTTGATTCCAAATGCCGTTTTGTCCATAGAGCGTTTTGTTGATGCTGGACCAGCCTCCCACGTCCGCCGCTGTGAAGAGGTCCGCAGGCGTCTTGAACTGCTTCTCCGCCTCGGCCTTCAAGGAAGGATTGACTGGGCGGAAACCGTACTGCATGAATACGCGCTGCGCGTCTGGCCCCTCGAGCCAGTTGATGAAAGCCTGCGCCACCTGGCGATCCCCGTGCGCATCCGCATTTTTATCCACCAGCGCAATGGGGTTCTCGATGAGCATGGTGGACGAAGGAATTACTTCGTCGAACGTCTTGAGATGATTGCTCTTTTCGAGAATCTCGTTTTCATAGCTCACGCACGCGTCGCCGACGCCATTGACGAACGTCGTCATGGAGGCCTCTCCCGACTTATCGAGCACCTGCACGTTCTTCACAATGGCGGCAAGCAGGGATTTTGCTTCACTGGCCGAACCATGGCGCAGGGTGGCGTAATAGATGGCGTTGATATCCCATTTGGCTCCTCCCGATGTCGCCGGATTCGGAAGGTCCACAATCACGCCAGGCTTGGCGAGGTCCGCCCACGTCTCGATGTGCTTCGGATTGCCCTTGCGCACCGCAATCGCGACGATGGAATCCGTGACCATCCCGTGCGTCGGCGTGTCCTTCCAATTGTGCGTGATGAGCCCGGCCTTTTGGATTTTGTCAATGTCGGACTCCAGCGAAAGTGCTGCCACGTCGACCGGCAGTCCGTTTGCAATCGCCGTCGCCTCGGCCCCGGAAGCATCAAAGGACGCTTGAAACCGCACCGTTTGACCCGTCTTCTGCTTCCAATACTTCTGAAACATCGGAAACAACTTTTGCTCGTAGATCTGCTGTGTGACACTGTAGGACCCGAAATAGAGCGTGACCACCTTCCCTTTGACGTCCGCGGATTTGACCGACGCGCTCGCTGCGCTCGACTCCTGCGAGGAATTGGGCGATCCGCATCCGCTGACCAAACCTCCCAGCACGGCGCCCACCATCGCGCTCACACCTACCGCCTTCTGCCACGGCTTTCTCATGTGCTTCATGCACCTCCAAAACATAAAGGAGACCCGCCAGGCACAACTTTCCCTGTGCGAGTCTCCAGATGACTGGTCGACCCTGGACCCAGACGCGAATCCATGGTGCTTTTGTTCCGCGTCCCTCGCGGTTACGACGAGAACCTCCATTTCTCCAGGCGATTGATCTGGACCACCTGCCCTTGATGAACGACGATCTCGACGGACCCGTGCGACATGCCCTCCAGTGCCCGAAGGACGTGTTCCACCCACTGGGGCGGATGCTGAATGTCCAACTTGACAGTCGCCGGCATGCGTCCACTCCCCCCTGATTGAAGTTTCATGCGTTGCATCTGGCGATGGTCTTATCTTATTAAACCAATCATAATTGTCAACATTATGATGACATCATGACAAGTTGCGCATTGACGCTCACGTAATTTTTCAGTATATTAAGCCCAAATTCGCGCCATCTCGCGGCGAGGTGCATGCTCATGCGCCGCTACTACACCATTCGAGATCTCGCCGACATGTTCGACATCACGCCGCGCACCCTGCGCCACTACGAGGACGTGGGCCTGCTGAATCCCGTGCGCCGAGGCGCAAAGCGCCTCTACAGCGAGCGGGATCGCGTCCGCCTGCAACTCATCCTGCGCGGGCGCCGACTGGGATTCAGCCTGCCCGAGATCGCCGAGATGCTGGACCTGTACGACGCCGATCCGACCGAAATCACGCAGCTGCGCGAAGTCATTCGGCGAGGCGACGAAAAACTGTGCCAAGTGGAACTCCAGATCTCCGAACTGAAGGCCCTTCGCGACGAGCTCGTCGCGATGCGGAGCCGCCTCCAACAAGCGCTGGACGAAAAGTTGAGACAGGCTCATCAGAAAGGGTGTGACGATTGATGCGCGCGCTGTCGTACGCCTACGGCACCAACCACTTCTCGCAGGATATTGTACTCCAGGACATACTGCGCCACTTCTGGCCGCAGTTCGAGGCGCACGAGGCCGATCTCACCCGTTTCGGCGCCATCGCCGGCCGCGAAGTGTACGAGACGGTGTACCACGTCGATCACGACGCCCCACCCGTCCTCGTCCAGCACAATCTCGACGGCAAGCGGATCGACCGCGCCCGCCTCTCCCCCTCCCACCTCGCCTTGCTGAAAGCGCTTGCCTTCATCAACCGCCCGCCCTACGAAGGCGACTCCTGGCATCACCATTTCGCGTACGGCTACCTCATCGGCGATCCCGGCCTGTATTGCGTCCTGACTATCACGAACCAGGTGGCGTATGCGATTCACAAGTATGCGCCGGAATTCGCGGAGTGGAAGGAAGCGCTCCTCTCCGGCCGTGCGTTTGGCGCCACATGGATGACCGAAGTCCAGGGCGGGAGCGATCTCGGCGCCAATCAGACCACGGCCCGCTTCGACGGCGAGGTATGGCGACTCTCGGGAGACAAGTACTTCGCGAGCGGGGCTGGCCTCACCGACTACGCCATCGCGACGGCCAGGCCCGAGGGCGCGCCGAGCGGCCCCAAAGGGCTCGCCCTCTTTCTCGTGCCGCGGCTGCGCAAGGATGGGAACCTCAATTTCCACGTGCGCCGACTCAAAGACAAGAGCGCCACGCGCGCCGTGCCCTCCGGCGAAGTGGAATTCGCCGACACCGAGGCCTTTCTCATCGGCGACAAACATCTCGGCATTTATTACACGCTCGAAAACCTGACCGTCTCCCGGCTGGCCAATGCGGCAGGCGCCATGGGCATCGTGCAGAAGGCCCTGCTCGAAGTCATGCAGCGCGTCCGCCACCGCCGCAGCTTCGGCCATGCTCTGCGCGATCACGCCCTCATCCGGCGCGATCTCACCGACTTCGCCGTCCGCCACGCCGGCGGGCTCGCGCTCACGTTTCAGGCCATCGACCTGTTTGATCAGGCGTGGCAGGAGCGCCCGCCGTACAGCCCGAAGTACCATCTTGCGCGGCTGTACACCCATCTGGCCAAAACGCGCACGGCGGATCACGCGGCTCACCTCACCGCGATGGCCATGGAGCTGTTTGGCGGCCTCGGCTTTCTCGAGGAGTACGCCATCGCCCGCTGGCACCGCGAAGCCCTGATCACGCCGATTTGGGAAGGGCCGAGCAACATTCAGGCGCTGGATTTCCTGGAGACGCTGATGAAGCTCGGCAGTGTGGACGACGTGATCGACCGCATCGCGGCACCTCTGGTGCGCCGCAGTGTGCCAGGCGGACGAGTCGTGGTGTCCCGCGTGCGCCAGGAGGTTGCGGCCCTTCGCGCGCTCCCCCGCCCCGAGGCGGAATGGCAATCGAAGTCGGTTCTGCGCACCGTGGCGGATCTCGCGCAGGCGGCGAGCCTATACCGGCTAGCTGAAACCGCAGGGGAGCGATATGAGAAGCTGGGACAGCTGTACATGCTTCACTTCCTGGGTGGCCAGGAGTATCCGTCCTGGGCCTTGTACGATTCGTCCGTTTGGAGTTGGGATTCGCGCGCTTAAAGATGCACGAGACGGACAAAGAGGAATTGTAAGAGTAGCCTTTGCGTATCTCGTGCGTTTTGAATCCATGTAGGATCGCAAACGTAGATTCAAAATGAACCGGTGCGAGATGCGGAAAGCCGTCATCACGTTATCCACATCGAGGCGCCCGTGGTCGAGCTCATCATCGGCGAGGGAGTCATGTAGAATGCGAATCAAGCGAATTTCTTTTGTAATATTCCTCATTCTCTTGGTTGTCTTCATTTTAGCATGCTTGTATCTCTATATCGCAAGCCAACAGGATGCCTATGTATCCAGGGTGTTGAAGCAAGACATGGTTCGTGCAGAGGCGCAAAGCTTTCGACAGCTTCCCCTCGTAACGGTGGATGATTCGAATACCGGGGCACAGTATTTGGCACCGTATCTAAGCGATCCGCGCTTGACTGAGAAAGTGTTCAAACATGACCTTATCCTATTGGTAAACCAATCGAAACTGCCCTTTCAGGTGAGAGTCATCAACGCATGGCTTTCTAGCCCAGATTTCACCGATGGAAACGCGGTGGTGTTCGCAACCTATCGAAATGGCCTTGGACAGATCCGAAACTTACAAATCCTTCAGGACTTCGCGGTTCCCCACTATCCAATGAAGCATTGAGCATTCGTCCTCAGTGAGGAACGGCGCCGATCATAGGGCATGACTTCGCAGTCCTCTTCCATAGGTAGGACGCGTGGAATTGGGCCGGGCGCCTCGCGTCGCGCCCGTCGCTCGTGCACCCGCCCCTTCCCCGTCTGTTCGGCTCGCCCGCTGCATCCATGTTCAGATCAGCATCCTCACAACGCGCATTCTTCAATCTCAAACCCGAGGTCTTCAATCATCGCCCAGTCCTCCGTCGGCGCCTGTCCGGGCGTCGTCAGGTAGTCCCCGACGAAGATGGAGTTGGCCGGGTACAGGCCAAGCACCTGCAGGCTGCGCAGGTTGCGCTCGCGCCCGCCCGCGATGCGGATCTCCTTCGACGGATTCACGAAGCGCATCATGCAGAGAAGCTTCAGGCACCGCCGCGGGTTCAGGGTCTCCATGCCTTCGAGCGGCGTGCCCGGGATGGGATTCAGGAAGTTGCACGGGATGGAGTCAGCGTCCAACTCCTTCAAGGCAAACGCCATGTCCACCGCTTCTTCATCCGATTCGCCCATGCCAAAGATGACGCCGGAACACGGCGAGATGCCCGCCTCTTTCACGCGCTCCAGGGTCTGGGCGCGATCGTCATAGGTGTGGGTGGTGCAGATGTCGGCATATCGATCTCGGCTCGTGTTCAAGTTGTGGTTGTACCGGTGCACGCCGGCTTGAGCGAGCCTCTCCGCCTGATCGGGTGTCAGGAGCCCAAGGCAGCAGCAGATCTTGAGTCTCGTGGTGGCGCGGATTTCCTCCACGGCCTCGGCGATGCGCTCAACCTCCCGATCCGACGGCCGCCTGCCGCTGATGACAATGCAATACGTGCCGGCCTTGCGGCGCTCGGCTTCGCGCGCGCCAGCGAGGATGTCCTCTTTCGAGACCAGCGGATACTTGGATACCGCGGCCTTGGAGATGGCGGACTGGGAGCAGTACGCGCAGTCCTCGGGGCACATCTTCGACTTGGCGTTGATGATCATGTTGAGCTTGACCTTCTTGCCGAAGTACCGCCTGCGGATGAGGAAGGCGGCGGAGAGCAGATCAAGGAGTTCGTCGTCGCTCGAACGCAGAATGTCGAGGGCTTCTTGACGCGTCACGGCTCGACCGTCGAGGACGCGCTGGGCGAGAGACGCCCATCGGCTGGGATACACGCGCAGATCGATCACGGCCATCGCTCCCATCGTCAACCTCATGATGATCCTAGGTTAACATAAAGCGCCGGCTGCCGATACCGTGATGTGCGGGCGGCGCTCCGAATCTACTTCGGCTGCCGAACAGCGGAGGCCTCGGCCGCCGGGCCCGTGACGCGTCACCCGCCCAACATCCACGTCCACACCAGCCTGTCGCCGAGCGGCGCCATCCAGCGAAACAGGGTGTCCCGCGCGTACGCGGCCTTCCCTTCCCACTGCATGACATCGCCGAGCCAGCGGGTGACCTGCGCCATCCGCGCTACGCGCCGTCTCCGCACTTCAGCGTAAGCCTGAAACGCCGCCGCCAGCGCGCCAGGCTCCTCCGCCACCCGGTGGGCGACAAGCGCCCGCATGAGCGCAGCGCCGTCCTCGAGCGCAAGCCCGCCCCCAAACCCCAGGTTTGGTGTGATGGCGTGCGCGGTGTCCCCGAGAAGGGCAATCCGGCCCACGGCGAGGGGCAGGCCGGGGGCGAGATCGTCGATAGCGTGCGCGTAGACCCCCTCCGTCGGCGTAGCCGCCATCAACCTCGCCACCTCCGGCGGGCTTTCAGCGGCAAGAGCGGTGAGGATGCGCCACGCCTCGGGCGCACCGCCCGCGCGCCCCAGTCGTCTGCGATTGACGGTCGAAAACCAGTACACGTCCCCCGCGCCCATCGCGGCGTAACCAAACCGAAAGCCGCGCCCCCAGATCTCCCGCATCCTGCGCCCAACATCCACGCCGTGCGCGATGCCGCGCCAGGCCACGTAGTGGGTCGGGCGCGTGCGCGCCTGTACGAGCGATTGCCGCGCGGTGCCCCGAATGCCATCCGCGAGAAGCAGGCCGTCGTAGGACCGGATCCCCGCATCCGTGTCCACGTCCACCCGCCCCGCAGATACCGAGAGGCGGCGCACCTCGCACCGCTCGATGCGCGGGCTCCCCGCCGCACTGTGCATCTGCCGAAGCAGATCTGAGCGGCGCACGCACACGGGCAAAAAGCCAAACCGCGCCTCCATCCACGAGAGCGGGAGCCGATACAGCGCGCGCCCGCGCATGTCGGCAATGTCGCCCTCCTCGATTGGCGCCCACCCCGCGCCGCGCACGTCCACGCCGAGATCGCGCAGAGCCCGAAGCGCGTTCGGCCACAGCGTCAACGCCACCCCGCCCTCGAGCGGCTGTGTGGCGCGATCGAGCAGGTCATACGCGACGCCCGCGCGGGAGCAAGCTAGAGCGGCGCCGAGCCCCGCAACCGCCGCGCCCACGATGCCGAGCTTCACGTCAACACGTCCTCCCGCAGTTGCTGATACCGGTTGAACAGCGTCGGGTACGTCAGAAACCCAATCACAATGCTTGTCACGGCCGATCCCGCCAGGATGCAGAACAAAATCATGAGTTGGTACCTGACCGCCTGCACGGGATCCTGGCCCGCGATGATCTGGCCGGTCATCATGCCGGGCAGCTGCACGAGTCCGGTTGTCTTCGTGGAGTCGATGGTCGGGATCATGCCGGCGCGGATGGCCTGCACGAGCCGCGGGTACATCGCCTGCCGGGGCGTTCCGCCGAGCGCCAGAATGGCCATGATCTCGCCGCGGCCGCTCTCCACCTCGCGCCGCAGCCGATTCATCAAGAGGCCCGCCGCGACCATGGAGTTCCCGACAATCATCCCGGACGTCGTGATGACGTAGCGCGCCTGGAACGGGATCACGCCGAAGCCCACGAGCACCGCCTGGGTGAGGATTTCCGTGACGACGAGCCCGAACGCAATTCGCCAGAAAGCGCCCGGGATGCCCTTGGCTCGCCCGCGCGCGTTCCAGGCGGCGACCGCGATGATGAGGGCGACCATGAGGAGGATGAAGATCAGCCGGTGGGATGCAAACACGAATTTCAGGATGTAGCCAATGACAATGAGTTGCACCGCGGCGCGCACCGCGGCTATCACGATGTCGCGCGCCACGCCGAGGCGAAGCCACAGCGACAGCGCGATGGAAAGCGCCACAAACAATACAGTGAACGAGAGCGATACGTAACTCATGACCTCACCTCGCCGCCCTCTGCCAAAAACGCCCTCAGCGCTTCGCTTTGCGGCTCACTGAAGAGCTGATCTGGCGATCCGCGCTCCACGAGCCTTCCGCCGGCGACGAACCACACCTCGTCCGCCACGCGGCGGGCCTGGTCGAGATCGTGCGTGACCCACAGCATGGTCTTGCCTAGCTCCCGCTTTAAGCGAAGGAGCGTCGATTCCACCTCGCGCTTCGCGTGTACGTCGAGCGCTGCGGTCACCTCATCGAGCAACAGGATGTCGGGCTGCATGGCGAGCGTGCGCGCAAGCGCGACGCGGCTCTTCTGGCCGCCCGAGAGGTCTTCCGCGGCCTGGTCCGCGAGATGGGCAGGAAGATCCACCATGTGGAGGAGTTCCGCAACATCCCGGGGAGGGCGGCGATGGAGCTCAAGCCCGAACAGCACGTTGTCCCGCACGCTGCCTGGAAAGATGACGGGTGACTGAAACACCATGCCCACCCGCTGCCGCAGTTCGCGCACCGGCCACGCGCGCACTTCCCGCCCGAGCACCCAAATTTCGCCCTCGGTCGGCGTGCGCATCAGGTTGATCAGCGAAATGAGCGTGCTCTTCCCAGCGCCCGACGGACCGATGATGGCGACGGTTTTTCCGACGTCCACCTCGGCCGATACCTCGCGAAGCAGCCACAGGCCGCCTGTTTCGAAGCCGACGTTCTTCAGTTCGACTGCGGGCGATGCCACCAGCTTTCGCCTCCGCTCTGTGCATGGTGTATACTGAGGTCCGGGCATCCGTATTGTGCCCCAATGGTTGGTGTGTCGAATTGGACGGAGGTGCTCCCATGACTGTCACCGCCAAGCGCATCGTGCTCGCCAAGCGGCCTCAGGGCACGCCTACGCTCGACTGTTTTCGATTTGAGACGGTCGAACTCCCGCCGCTAGATGAGGGCCAAGTGCTTGTCAAAACGTTGTATTTGTCAGTGGATCCGTACATGCGCGGGCGCATGAACGACGTGAAGTCGTACGTGCCTCCCTATCGCCTCAATGAGCCCATCACGGGCGGCGCCGTGTGCGAAATCGTCGAATCCAAGGCCGAACATCTTCACCCGGGAGACGTCGTTCTCACCCAGACGGGCTGGCAGACGCACGCCGTTGTGCCTGGCGCCAAGGTTCAGAAGCTCGATCCGCCGCCCGAACCCCTGACGCTGGCGCTCGGACTCCTGGGCATGACCGGTCTGACCGCCTACTTTGGCCTCATTGACGTGTGTGACCCGAAGCCGGGTGAAACCGTCGTCGTGTCCGGAGCTGCTGGCGCGGTCGGCATGGTGGTAGGCCAAATCGCGAAGATCTTGGGATGCCGCGCGGTCGGAATTGCCGGGTCCGACGAGAAAGTCCGCTTTTTGACCGAGGAACTCGGCTTCGACGCAGCGGTCAATTACAAGTCGCCCACGTTCGCAGAGGACCTGAAACAGGCTTGTCCAGACGGCGTTGACGTGTATTTTGACAACGTCGGAGGCACAGTCTCGGACGAGGTGCTGAAACGCATCAACGACTTCGCGCGCATTTCCTTGTGCGGACAGATTGCGCTCTACAACCTCGACAAGCCGGACGTCGGCCCCCGCCCGGGCCCGCTGCTTCTGACACGGAAAGCGAAGATGCAAGGGTTCATTGTCGGCGACTACGCCCCTCGCTTCCCGGAAGGACTCCAAAAGCTCCAGACCTGGTTCAACGAAGGCCGGTTGAAATCGCGCGAAACCGTGATCGAAGGCTTCGACCGGACCATCGAGGCATTCCTTGGCCTGTTCACAGGCATCAATACGGGCAAGCTCGTGGTCAAGGTATCGTGAAACCGCCTGAAAAAGGGGCAAGCCTAGCGGCTTGCCCCTTCTTATGCGCGCCAAAGATGGTCGTGGAAAAATTGACGGTACATCCAAGCGGCCAGCACAGCGGACAAAAGCACATGAAGAACAAGCGCGATGTCATGTCCCATGGCGCCGTGCGGGATATACAGATAGCGGAACGCCACGATGCCGACCAATTCGAAACTGAACGCGAACAAGATCCCTGCGGTCACGATGGTCAACACGCTTCTCGCGAACGTCGTGAATGCGCGCAACACACTAGGCCCCCGCATTCCGCACAAACTTGGTATTCCCGATTATACCATGGAACAGAAGTGATCAACATCAAACATTCGGCCGATGAAAGGCGCCTGGTCCGCGTCACCGGGACTGGTCCTCGATCGTCTTCTCGTTGGAGCGCATGACAAGGCGCGATCGCGTGAAGATTTCGTGAAGGCTGCGTGCAAAAGGCATGTTGTCGGTTGAGCCGCATACACCATGATCGCAGTCCGATTACAGCGTTCGACAGCTTGTGACGCTGGCAATCGGTAGAGTATATATGGATGGAAGAAGATTCTGTCGACGACAGTGGGTTGTGCCCAGGTGTTCGCCGGAAGAAGACGGAGAGATGGTCATGCGCACACGGTGGATTCGTTGGATCGCTTGGGTGTTGGCGTTTTGCGTGTGGCTGAGTCCACTGCCCTTTTCGCTCGGCGCGACGAGCGTTGAACCCACACTCCCATCGCCGAACGTCCCGCCGTCCTCGTGGAGTTCGCTGCAGCAGGATTGGAAGAGCCTTCAGAACCTCGCGCAGAAGGACGTTCCGCCCCCCTCCAACGGCAAGCACGGACCCGCCACATCTGGACATGGGGCCAAGCCTTCGACCCCAACGAAACAGGGCGTAGTCATTGGCGTAGGCGATGTCGGCCCGAAGGCCATGTGGCTCAACGAATCTCTCGCGATGTTAGGGTACCTGCCTGCGACGTTCTCGCCGTCCTCGCCAAAGTCCAACCAGGCCGCGCGGCTCGCCCTGTCCGCCAGCGCTCGCGCGCAAACCTTCAAACCCTTACAAGGAACTTGGAAACTTTGGTATCACCAGCCGAACGCGTGGGTCTCCCTCTGGTCGTCCGACGAAGACACGCCCATCACCGAAGGCGCGGTGATGGCCTTTGAAGCCGAGCATCACCTCGGGGTCGATGGAATTGCAGGGCCGGATGTGATCCACGCGCTGTCCGAAGCGCTGGCAGCCGGCGAGACGGCCCCTGCGGAGCCCTACAGCTATATCCTCGTCTCCACCTCATTGCCTGAGAAGCTGGAACTCTGGGTCAACGGCAAACTCGCCCTGACATCGCTGTGCAACACGGGCATTCCCCAGGCGCCTACGCCATACGGGACCTACGGGGTGTATGTACAGTACGCTTCTCAGGAGATGAAGGGCAAAGATCCGAACGGCAAGCCGTACGACGATCCCGGCGTGCCCTACGTGAGTTACTTTGACCAGGGATGTGCGGTACACGGGTTCATCCGCCAGAAGTACGGCTTCCCGCAGAGCCTTGGCTGCGTGGAACTTCCCTACGCGGCTGCCGCGAAGGTGTTTGCGTATACGCACATCGGCACCCTCGTCACCATCACCTCCGCGCCCCTGTCCACGTGACTGTGTCGGTTGTGCGAACTTCCTCGCCTGGGCGGGATCGCACGACGTGAGACGAGGTAAACTTATTGAAGAGAGCGTGATGTCGTGCGTTCAGGAGGCGTGTAACGATGAAGTTCGTGTACTGGCTGATCTCCGCCGTCATTGTGCTCGGCGGATGCTATTACCTGTATCTTTACATCCGAAGGCAGGACTCCGTGGAAACCAGATACTATCGCCTATTGAAAGAATTTCCCAATCATCCGGATGACGAGGCGTTGCGCCAGGAGATCTACGCCGTCGGCCGGAAGTTTTACCGCAACCGCATGTCCGGGATCGATGATGCCATCCGAATGGATATCGAGCAGGCACTCGACGGCACGCTGAAGACGCCGGAGGACTACCAACTCCGGTGACAAGCGGATTTTCGGCGCGGATGCTCGGCGGTGACGCCTGTAGCATCCGCCGCCATCCCTAGACGCTTACGGGACGCATGGTCTCGTGCGGCGCGAGGGTGCGGATGGCGTGATACAACAGGCGGTTGATGGGCGTCGGCACGCCCAGTTGCTCGCCGAGTTCGACCACCTTGGCCGCGAACTGCTCCACTTCGGTCGGCCGGCCGGCTTCGACGTCCTGAAGCATGGACGTCTTGCCGCTTGGCGACATGGCGTTCAGAATGTCGTCGAAGCCCCGCACGTCGTCTTCCGTGAGTGAGATGCCTCGCTTCTGCGCAATCGCCACGACTTCGCGCATCGCCATGCGCATCACCTCGCGCGCGTCCTCCGACTGCTGAAACACCCCATACGGCGCGCGCAGCACCGCGGACGCCTGGTTTACCCCCACGTTGATCATAAATTTCCACCAGACCGTACGCAGAATATCATCGGGCGTCTCATAGGCGATTCCTGCGCGATTGAACACGTCGCAGACCGCGCGCACGGCGTCGGCATGGCGCCCCGTAGCGTCTCCAAAGGAGATGTAGCCCAGTGTCGAATATGTGACGTCGCGCCCCTCGCGCACCGCGTCGATGGCGACGCTGATGGCGTGGAGGACGACGTGGTGAGGGAACGCCGCCTGGATATCCTCCTCGCTCGCAATTCCGTTCAACAGCGACATGAAAATCGTGTTGGGGCCTACGTGGCCTCGTACCGCCTCGATGGCCCCGGCGAGATCGTCATATTTGACACAAAAGAGCACCAGATCTGCCGGTTCTACGGCATGCGCGGGCACGTAAAGCGGAAAGTCGATCCGCCGCCCGTTCACGCGAACGCCCGCTTGTTCGTAACGGCGCTTGCGCGCCTCGTCCACGAGCACCCTCAGATCCACACCCGGCGCCGCGAGCAGCCGCTCTCCATAACTCGCTCCGATGGCGCCGAGCCCCACCAGCGTGACGCGTTGCACGCTTGTCATCTCCCATTCCCCCTCGTATGCCAGAGCTCGCAGCCACTCTCATCTTGATGGAATCCGCCGCGACCGTAAAGACCATCTCCGTCGCGTGTGATACACTCTTGCTGCACACCGGCGTCAACGCGAGAAAGGAAGACCGTACATGAAACCATTTGTCCGTGTCACCCGCGGCCCGGTCGACGAAAGCTGGCACGCGGGCGCGATAGCCATCGCGAATGCGCAGGGCGAGATCGTCGCTCATTACGGCGATCTCGACTTCTTCACGTTCGCCCGCAGTTCCTGCAAGCCGATTCAAGCGATCCCGGTGGTCGAGTCAGGTGCGCTCGAGGCGTTTGGGCTTGACGACCGCCACCTGGCCTTGATGTGTGCCTCGCATAGCTCAGAGCCCATGCACATCGAAAAGGCGAGCGAAATCCTTCAAAGCATCGGTCTTGGGCCTGAGCACCTCGTCTGCGGGATCCACGTCCCGCACAGCCGAGAGGCGTACGAAGAGATCGTGCGTCGCGGAGAAGCGCTGTCCGCCATTCACAACAACTGCTCCGGCAAGCACGCCGGCATGCTCGCGTACTGCAGGGCCACGGGAGCCGATCCATCGACGTACGCCGAACTTGCTCACCCGCTGCAACAGGCCATCCTTCGCACGCTGAGCGAACTCGCGGACGTGCCGCTGGAGGACATCCGCGTCGGCGTGGACGGATGCGGCGTTCCGGTGCATGCGGTGCCGCTCAGGGCCTGGGCGCGCGCGTTTGCCTCGTTCGTCAGCGATCACGCCCCGCACGCCGCCGCAATGCAGCGCATTCTAGCCGCCATGGGCCATCACCCCGAGCTCGTGGGCGGAAGCCGGGATCGATTCGACACGGACCTCATGCGCGCGACCAACGGCCGCATCGTGGCCAAGGGTGGCGCGGAAGGATTTTTGGCCGTGATCGACACGGGACTCCGCCTCGCGATGGTGATCAAGGTGCTGGATGGGAACGCGCGCGCGATTCCCCCCGTGGCCGTGAAGGCGCTGACCGATCTCGGCGCCATCTCAGCCGCGGAGCGCGACTTACTGGGTGCGTACATCGAACCTGCGGTGGTCAACACGCAGGGGCGTGAGGTGGGCCGCATCATCGCAGAATTTACCCTCAGCCGAGCTTGATGCGCACGCGGCACGAACCGCAGGAAGGCGGGAAGCAGGATCTTGGAGGCGCTTGTCGAACATGGACACTGGTGATGGCCGTGGCTTTACCGGAAGATGTTCGCGAGTTCCGCAACGGTGCACAGCGCGCCATTCAAATTCATCGGCTGTTTGTCGCGCTCTTCCTCGTCGGAGACCTGCTGTCTGTGCCCGGCGAGTGGTGGCTGCATCGCGCCCATTTGCTGCCACTCGCCGTGCGGGCTTGGCTGTTTGCGCCGCTTGCCATGGTCTGCATCCAGGGGGCTGCGGAATGGGCAGTGCGCAAGTATCCTAAGTCCAGGGAAAACATGCTGATTGCGTCCGGCACCTTGCTCGCGCTTGTGGCCATCGCCGCGTATCCGAGTGCGGATTCGTTGCACGCCGCGCTCCTGTTGCCCGTGGTGACGTCGATACTCCATCTCCGGGTTGAGAAAGTCTGGCTCGCCGGCGCCGCGGCGTTCGCAGCCGAATTGGCGCTGACGTTGATGCAGGTGTCCAGCAGTGCAAGTGCCCAGGCCATTCTCCAGTCTCTGGGACACTTGGCGCTTTGGAGCCTGGTTCTGCTGTGGACGACGGCAGCATCACACGTTGTGTTGCGCTTTGGCCTCCGCATCTGGGACGAACTGCGCGTGCTGACGCGCACGCAAACGGAACTTTGGGTTCGGCAAATTTTGTCTGAGAAAGAGGCGAAGACCGACGCGCTGACTGGCCTGTACAACCGCAAATCCTTCGATGAATATCTCGACTTCGCGCTTCAGATCAGCGATGGCACGAATACCCCGCTGCACCTCGCCGTGATCGACATCGACAACTTCAAACAAATCAACGATCAATACGGTCACCTGGTCGGCGACGAGATCCTTCGCCGCACAGCGCAGGCCATCCAGCAGCACCTCGCAGCCGGCGACTTCCTTGCGCGCTACGGCGGGGAGGAGTTCGCGGTCATCATTCCTGAGGTCACCCATGAGCAGGCTGTTCAGAATATGGAGAAGATCCGGGAGTACATTGCCAACGTGCATCACGTGGAACTCGACGGCAATCGTGCCACGGTGAGCATCGGCTTGTCGACGCATCGCCCAGGAGAAACGCGGGACGAACTGTTTGAGCGAGCGGATCAATGCCTCTACCGCGCCAAACAGACGGGCAAGAACAAGATTGTGGCCTGGGAATCGGCGGTGTCGGGGTGAATGCACCCAAAATGAAAGGGCTGGAAGGAAGTAGCCCCCGTATCCAGCCCTTGAGTCCATCAAACTTGAATAGAAAACGATATCCCCTGCGCACGAGCCTCACGAACGTCATCTGGTGTGAATACACGAACAACGCTTTCGAGACTTCCTCCATCTCCCGATCCTTGAACAAGATTACACTCGATAAGTGTTCCTTCTGAGGTGGTGAGGGCTTGTAACACGCGATCGCAGTAGGCACCGTCTTCATAGCTAAACGTCTCCCCGTCGTCCTCATAGCATCGGCCCGAGGCTCGACCGTTGGCGTCCACGAAGACCTCCCATCCAAGATGAGTCTCGCCTGACCGCTCCAAGAGGTTCACGGGGATAGCGCTCCCCGCGCGCACGTACAGAGGGATACGATCGAGAGGCGCATTCGTCAAGATGTACTGACGCCCGTGGTATCGCTCACGCGTCTCATAATCAATCCATTCTCCATCGGGCAAATAGACCATTCGATGGGTCATGCCCGGCTTGAGGATGGGTGCCACGAGAAGATCGGAACCGACGAGGAACTGATCATCGACGTGGTGCGTGTTTGGATCGTCTGGATACTCTAACACTAAGGGCCGCATCACGGGTAAACCTGTCTCATGGGCTTCCCGTACGAGCGTGTACAGATAAGGCAGGAAACGATAACGGAGCCGGATGGCACGTCGAATGATAGCCTCGAAAGTAGGGCCGAATGCCCAAGGTTCCTGTCGATGCGTTCCCATGGCACTGTGATTTCGAAAGAACGGAAAGAACGCACCCATTTGCGTCCATCGTGCAAGCAATTCACCTGTAGCGTGATGAGCGAAACCGCCCACATCTGGGCCGCCAAGCGGAATACCCGACATCCCCATGTTGAGCACCATGGGGATGGCCATGGCCATATGTTCCCAAAAGCTTCGGTTGTCGCCCGTCCACACCGCTGCATACCGTTGAATTCCGCTGTAGCCAGCGCGCGTAAGCACAAAAGGCCGCTTGCCAGCCAACTGTGCTTTCAGTCCGCGATACGTGGCTTCAGCCATCCAGAATCCATAGAGGTTGTGGACCTCTCCGTGCGTGTACAATCGCCCGTCGCCTCGGTGGACCACGTTCACGTCCATGGTCTTCGTCTCATTGAACACAGCCGGCTCATTCATATCATTCCATATACCCTCAATTCCCATCTGGGTGTAAACCCGATGCCACTTGCCCCACCACGCCCTCACTTCCTCCGACGCGAAATCAGGAAAGGCACTCAATCCGGGCCATACCTCACCAAGATACACTTGACCCTCGGCGGTTTGGCAGAAGTGGTTGTGGGCCAGTCCGTCCATGTAAACGGGATATTCAGGATCCTGCTTCACCCCCGGATCCACGATGGGGACAACGCGCACCCCAAGCTTCCGCAACTCGTCGCACATGCGTGCCGGATCGGGAAATCGCTTCTCATCAAAGGTGAACACCCGATATCCATCCATGTAGTGAATATCCAGATACAAGGCATCCACGGGAATGTCGCGTTCGACAAACGTTTGCGCGACTGACAGGACCTCGCCCTGGGTCTCGTACGAGTACCGAGACTGATGATAGCCGAGCGCCCACTTGGGAGGCATCGGCATTCGCCCCGTGAGCTTTGTGTAACGTCGAATGACATCTTTGAGCGAAGCCCCGAAGATGAAATAAACGTCCAATCCGCCTCGTTCTGTCGATATTTCCACGTCAGGGTATCTGCTCCTGAAGTCAAAGCGGGATCGCCCTGGATTATCCACGAAGATGCCAACGGCCGTTTGGTCTTGCAGTCGCAAAAAGAACGGGATTGACAGGTAGAGGGCCTCCATCTCTGGCACATGAGGCGCGTAAACGTCTGAATTCCACATGGTGTACGCCTCGTGCCGCTTGTCAAGGGGCCCCGGCTTTTCGCCAAGTCCATAGAACCGGGCATTCTCGAGCGAAGTAAACGTCAATGCGCCGCCTTTTTTGCGCTTGTACCACGTGATGGCCTCGACGGCTGTCCGAAAGCCGGGATGGCGTATACTCCATGTTCCGTCGTCCCGGTTGATTTGAATCTGCCATCCAGTAACACATTCCAGTTGCACGCGCCGCTCTTCCTCAACGAGCTGCCAGGAGTGCCGCTGCGACATCTGTTCCACAATGGCAGGCGTGCTCGTCGGCCACTCCCCAGAAGACCTGCAGTAGGCTACGCGTAGCACGGTGTCGTCGAGTGCGGCGACACCGACCATGACTCCGGCGTCATACTGAACCGCCGCCCAGCCATCGTGATCCACATCAAACCGACTGGGTCGCCCGAGAAAACCCCAGTCGTCTGGCGGCGAGATCAGCGTATCGGGTCGAATCGCCTCACTGGTTGAGAAATCCGTCTGCTCGTGAATCATGTCCACACCCCTCAGTTGAATTGCATTCCCATATCAGGATCTTCCGTTCCTCGCCCGATGTCCGAGATGGCACATCCCACACGAATAGTGGGGAGTCCACTGCCGCGCCGAAGTCTCGACGTTTGCAAACAGCAATGTGAACATGCGGACCTGTGCCGTTTAGCCGTACATAATGCAGCACGCCAGGCTTCGCATCGCGAATCTCCATGGAATCTCCTGCAAGCGCAGGATGGGTTCGCTTGAGCCATGCGAGTTGCCGCACGGCTTCGCGAAGATCGAGCTGCCATAAGTTCGCGTCCCAGATCATGCCCCGACGGCAATCCGGATCGGTTCCACCTTCCATGCCGATCTCGTCCCCGTAATACACCATGGGAATTCCGGGTAGCGTGAAAAGCATTGCAAACGCCAACACAACAGAGGGAACATGACCGCGTGCGCGCGTAAGCGCGCGTTCAGTATCATGGCTGCCCAACAGATTCCACATCGCGCGCCATGCCGGACGCGGATACTGCAGATACAGGCGTACCCACGCTTCTACGAAAGCAGATTCATCCATGGATTCGTCCATGGCATAGCGCATGACAAGATCTCGAAGCGGATAATTCATCACGCCATCGAAGGCATCGCCCATCAGCCAAGGGAGGCTGTCATGCCATATTTCTCCTATCAACAGGATATCAGGTTTCAAGGCGCGCAGTTCGGACCGCAACCGTGGCCAAAAGTGGGGATCGATTTCGTTGGCGACGTCAAAACGCCATCCGTCGATATCGCACTCGAGAACATAGTGTTTGGCCACATGCAGAAAGTATTCTTCGGCAGCAGGCTCTGCCAAGTTCAGTTTTGGCATATGTCGAAGGCGCGTCGCGAAAGTCTCATAATTCACGGATTCGACGTCAACGCGGTCCCCATGCACGAAGAACCAAGACCAATAGGGAGACGCCGTACCGCGCGTAATGACGTCCTGAAAGGGGGCAAATTGAAAGCCCGAGTGGTTGAAAACTGCGTCGAGAACCACGCGAATCCCGAGGCGGTGAGCTTCTCGTACGAGCATTTGCAGATCGGCCAAGGTACCGAATGCGGGATCTACGGCAAAATAGTCTTGCGTGTCGTATTTGTGGTTCGATGGAGCCTGGAAGATGGGCGTGAGGTAGATCAGATTCACGCCGAGATCGCTCAGGTATGGGAGTTTGTCCACAATCCCTTGAAGGTTCCCACCGAACACACTGTTAGAAGTTGGACGCGCGTTCCAAGGAGCCGTTGGACGTGCCAATGGATGTCCACCCACGGCAAACCGGTCGGGAAATATTTGATAAGCCACCGCATGTCCCACCCAATCTGGGACAGCGAGAACCCGAGATGGATGAATGTACGGATAATGAAAGGGCTGGACAGCATCCAAGGTATCCGCGAGCCCGCCCTCACCCAGGTACACAACCCGTCCAGTTGAGGATAACACTTCAAATGCATACTTCAGTCTTCGCGTCGGTGTGGCAACTTGACACGTAAACCAGTCAAATGTTCCGTCTGATCCGTATCTTCGAGCCTCACTTGAATCCTGATAGTCAGGTTCGTAACGATCTCCGAAGTGTACCCGCACCCGCTGTGCGGGTGTGCATCGCGCAACGCGGAACACGAGAACCATGGTTGACAAGTCAAGCGGGTAAGCGTCTGCCGCCCAACGATGCTGCCACACAAGTTCCATGGACAACCCCCCCGGGACCGCCATTCTTCAGGTCGTCAACGTGCCGATGGGTTTTGCACCACAGGAATATCGAATCACCAGTTCATGCTTGACAATGACATGCCGTTGCAGAGGTTTGCCTTGGTCAATCTCCTCAAGCAAAAGTTCGGCAGATCGGACACCCAGCTCATGCATGTGAACCCGCACACTGGTCAGCGCCGGATGGGCGAGCTCTGCCAAGCGAATATCGTTAAATCCGACGATGGCGAGATCGCCAGGTACCTCGAATCCTAGTTCATGAGCCGCACGCATGCCGCCAAACGCCAGCACGTCGTCTGCACACAGGACCGCGGTGGGCCTATCGGGGATCGCAAGCAGGCGCATCATGCCGAGATAGCCTCCTTGCTCAAGAAAGAAACTTGAAACCTCGAGCCGAGAATCAGGTTCCACACCGTGGTCCATTAGGGCTTGTCGATAGCCGGCGACGCGATCCATCGTCACAACCAAGTCGGAAGCGCCTCCTAAAAATCCAATGCGGCGGTGCCCCAGGTTCAACAAGTGAACTGTCGCATCGTAAGCGGCTCGCTGATTGTCGTTATTCACCCAACTGATGGGTGCTGGATCAGCGGGTCGGCCGAGAAGAACAGCGGGACAGCGCAACTTCGCGACCTCCTGCAGGACGGGATCGCCTTGGCGCGCGCCGATGAGGAGAACGCCGTCCACACGCCTCCCCCGTATCATGTGATCCAGGGTCTCGATCTCGCCCCGGGCCGAGGTGGAAAGCACGGTGTCAACCCCATGCTGCCGGGCCACCTCGGCCACGCCCGCCATCCACTCGGCGAAGAATGGATTCACAAAGAACTCCTGCGCCGAGGGAGGGATCAGAATGCCGATAGCCCCGGTCGAATTCGTCACCAGGCCGCGCGCAAAGGCGTTCGGGTGGTAGTTCAGTTGTTCAAGCGCAGCTCGAACCCTCCTCTTGGTCTCTTCCGAGATGCGGGGCGAGTTGGCGAGCACTCGGGACACGGTGGACGGCGACACATTGGCGAGGCGCGCAACGTCTTTAATGGTGGCCACGGCGTACCCCTCCTTCCAGCAAACATCAGCCTTTTACCGAGCCCGCCACCAACCCTTTTGTCAGGTATCGCTGTGCGATGGCAAACACGATGGCAAGCGGCACAGCCGACAAGAGTGCAGCTGCGGCGAATTCTCCCCAGTTCTTGGCGAACTGCCCGCTAATCAGATTGTACATTCCAACACCGAGTGTGTAATTCCAAGGCGACTGAAGAATCGTACCGGCGAACATGTACTCGCTGAAGATGCCAACAAGGGTCAGAAAGAAAATCACGACCATCATCGGAGTGGACAAGGGCAACGTCACATGAACAAACCTCTGCCAAGTCGTCGCACCGTCGATCACGGCGGCCTCGTCCAGTTCTTTCGGCACGGAATCCATGTACCCCTTGAGGAGCCAGATGTTAAAGGCACTCGTTCCAAGCATGACGAGGATATACGAGCTCAACATATCAATCATGTTTAACTTCGCAAGCGCGGTGTAGAAGGCTGCGATTGCCAAGATATTGGGAAACATCTGAAGAAGTAATAGGGTCATTAAACCGTACTTCCGCCCGTAAAACCTCAGCTTAGAAAAGGCGAAAGCGGACATCGCTGTGATGAACGATTGCGCCACCGCGACGACAACGCCGACCACTAAACTGTTGCGAACCCACGTCCAAAACTGGCCACCTTGAAACAGGGCTTTGTAGTTCGCCAAGGAGGCATTTGACGGGAACAACGAAAACGAAATGTACGAATTCGACGGATTGAATGACGCAATCACGACAAACCACATGGGGAGTAGAACCATGACGATGACGCACCAAATGACGATGCGCGACACCCAGAGGGCGACTCGCTCTCCTGGTCGCATGGAACGACGCCGGCGCGAACGAGATTCGATCGGGTGCTGGGACTTTAGCGCTGAGAAACTCTGACTCGAGATGGTCATCACGCGTCGACCTCCTTAAAGGCTCCGGTATAGCGCATCTGCACCCAGCTGATCAGAGCCACGAGAATGAACAATAACACAGAAATGGTCGCTCCTAGGTCATAGCGGTTGAACGTGAGTGTCATTTTGTAGGCTGCTGTTGCCAAAATGTCCGTTTGACCCAGGAATGGGTTGTTCGAATTGGGCGGTCCGCCTCCAGTCAACAGATACGATGCGTTAAAGTTATTGAAGTTGTAGGAAAAAGACGGTATCAGGAGCGGCAATGAGATTCGCCACACTGAAGGCATGGTCACATAACGAAACACTTGCCACCAGTTGGCTCCGTCAATTTCCGCGGCCTCATATTGGTCGGTCGGGATCGACTGCAGAGCACCTAAACAAACGGTCATCATGTAAGGGAAACCGGCCCAAACATTGACCATGATCACAGCCACCCGGGCCCATAACGCGCTCGTGAGCCAGGGAATACGCGGAAGGCCAAACACGCCATGCAAAAGTGCATTGATTTGCCCGTACTGATCGTTCAACAGGCCCTGCCATGCGAGCATTGAAATGAGGTTCGGAACCGCCCAAGGCACGATGAGCAGTGTTCGATAGAGAGTGCGCTCCCGCATGTGTTTGTTATTGAGTAGGACGGCGAGGAACAATCCCACGAGATACGCGAGCGCCGTGGTACAGAGCGCGTACACCAAGGTCCAGATGAATGTCGGCAAAAACAGATTCGACAACGGATCATGCGGATTTAAAAGTTCCTCATAGTTCTTCAAACCTACGAACTGATAAGAAAGAAAGTGCATTTGATTAAAATTGGTAAATGAGATGTAGATGGTGTAAAAGACAGGAAGAATACTCAGAACACAGATCGTGACGAGCGCTGGAGAGAGGTACCCGTAGGCGACCCAATCCACGCGCCGCTTTGCGCGCTCCCGGCCGTGAGACCTTCTCATCTCCATGACGGTGGCCATAGGCTTACCCCCTCGTAAGGAAAGGAGCCAGCCACAGGCCGGCTCCCACCTGCGTAGCCGATGATATCAGGATCCTTGTGCCATGATGCCTTTTTGAATGTTTTGCACAAAATCCTTCGCACCCTGCTCTGGTGACACCTTGCCCGCAATGATATTCTGCAGGATGCTCATTGCTTGCCACACGGCCTGCATTTGCGGAATGTTGGGCATCGGTACCGCGTAGCGCAACTGTTCGACGAACGCTTTAAAGGTTGGGCTCGACTGGACGGCGCTCGACCTCTGCACAGACAAGAGCGCAGGAATCTGCTGGGAATCTCTGAAGTACATTTGCTGCGCCTGCGCACTGGTCAACGCTTGAACTAGGCTCCAGTCAGCTGCCTGGGTCTTGGACTCCTTGTTCACAAATGCCGTGATAACGCCTAAGAAGGGCGTGGCATGCTTGCCGTTCGGCAAGGTTGGCCATGGCGTGACACCGAAGTCAATTTTGGCCTTCTCAATATCCGCCGTGTCCCATGGGCCACTCACGTACATACCAATCTTCCCAGCCAGAAACTCAGCCTTCGCGATAGAGCCATTCGTGCTCGGGGTCATCCAGTGATACTTGGAGACCATATCCCTCATCAGCGTGTAAGCCTGCACAGCCCCCGGTGTGTCAAGACCTATGTTGTTCGGGTCGAGTGTGCCGTTGTTGTCCTTGAACACATACCCGCCATAGCCGCCGATAATGGCGTAATCGAAGTAAAGATTCGCTTGGTCATACATGAAGCCATGTGCATTTGCGTCTTTTACGAATTCGGCCCATGTCTGCGGTGGTTGCGGCACAAGTTTTTTGTTGTAGTAGATCGCCGCGACCTGAACGGATACGGGCACCGAGTACATCGTGCCGTTGACCTTGACGGCGTCGATCGTATTGGGTGCATAGAGACCCGCGTTGATCACGCCCGCTGGAACCGGCGCCATCAACCCTTCTTCTGCGAAGGCGCCGTTGTCGTCGTGCGGCATTCCAAACACGACATCAGGCCCTTTGCCCGTGCGAGCCGCAGTGGCGTAGAACTGGAATCCCTTTGGATTGGAACTTTGGTCGACGACAATCACCTTGTCGCCATGCGCCTTTGCCCACTGCGCGGCAATTTGCTTCACGTCTTGCAACTCGGGACCGGTCTGCCACGACCAGACGGTAATGGTCTGTCCTTTAGGAAGTGCGCTTGCCTCTCCGCTGGAGGTCGACGAACTCGCCGAAGGAGACGCGTTCTGGCCATTGTTCGACGTTCCACAACCGACTATCGCACCGCCCGCTAACATCAGTGCTGCTAGACCCGTCGACACGATTCCCCTTCTCTTCACTGACACAACCCCCTCTAGACGTTCTTGCGCAAACGTTTGCGCTATCAGTATAACGCTTTCATCATCTTGCGATCAAGATGCTATCTTGAAAAAATTTCGCTAGTTTCGCCGTCTACGCGTCATTTGTTTGACAACAATAGGGTCAGTGGATTCGATACAGCTTGCCCATCTTCATTTTGCGCGGCCACGCGGTAGGTCACCGTCGAGAAACCTGCAGGTACGAGCACTGTCACGCGAATTGTCACGTGAGGCGGGTTGACCGGACCTTGCGCAGGCACGTCATCCATAGCTCCGGGATCGCCACTTATGGAGACCTTCGTGACCGGAGCGTATGATCCGTCGCTCTGTCTCTGGTAGATCACATACTGTGTCGCGCCTGAAACCGGGGTGAATGAGAGCATCGCACGATCTCCAACCACACGACCACTAATGATTGGCGTACTCAGGCGTACCGCGGGCACATCGACGGGAAGTGATACCGTCTTAGGTGCCGACACCGGAGACTCGGCGTGATCAGACGGCGAAAACAGCGCCTGCACAGCAAACGTTTGCGCATATGCATCTCGTTCCACCGTGACACTTAAGTCCGTGGCAGGAAGCACAGATCCAAAGGGCACCCATTGTCCATTCGGATTCTGTCTCCAAACGCGATAACCGATGGCACCTTGCACAGGCGTCCACACAATCTCGTTCTGAGAATCCTCTTCTTGCAGATAGGCTATCGGCGCGTCGCCCGGTGTCACCAAAATGGCACCTTGATACGGCTGCAGCGTCAGTGTAATGCCGCCGTTCTGCACCTTGTACCACTGGTTATTCAGTTCGTCGAGCATCGTGGTCCCGTCCGCAACCGTCCCATCCGTCGGAATGGTCACGGTGATAGCTTGGTTTTGATTGTTGATCGCCACAATGGCCGTGGCATCCTCCGCTGGCACACCGAAGACGTCTCTCCCATTCCGAATGGTCCTTGCAAATGCGTACACCATGCCCTGTGCGTACAACGGCGTGAAATCCCCCGTCTGAAGCACAGGATTGGCGCTTCGAATGGCACCGAGCTTGCGGTAGTGGTTCAGGAGATCGAGATTCTGATTATCCCACGGATAGGTCCGACGATTGAGGGGATCGGAATAACCAGTGAGCCCTGCCTCGTCGCCGTAGAAGATCGTCGGATCGCCCGGGAAGCTGAATTGAAAGTCCGATACAAGCTTCAGCCTCTCGATCCCCAACTGTTCATCCGCAGGAGACGGCCTGTACTCATCCTGCTGGAGCGCAGATAGATCGCTGGGCTGCGGCGCGTTCTCCAGGATGGTCAGGATCCGCATCGTGTCCTGCGAATCGACAAGGTTCATCATCGCGTAGAACGACTGTAGCGGATATTCGCTGTAGAGCCTCATCAACTCATGATTAAAACCTTGAGCGTCGACGGCGTGGTGCTGCACGTTTCCATCGTTGTACGTGCCGCGGAAAAAGTCGATCACGGCGTTCCGGAACTGGTAGTTCATCACACTGTCGAAAGTCGATCCGGTCAGCCAATCCGTTCCATTGTCGTTCGTTGCATTGCCCCAGATCTCACCGATGATCGCTGCGTTCGGATCGATCGATTTCACCGCGTCGCGAAAACCACTCCACCATGAGGTGTTAAAGTTGCCGTTGTCGGCCGAGTCCAAACGCCATCCGTCCGCCCCTTCGCGGATCCAGACACGCGCAACCGAGTTGGTGCCCCTGTAGACGAATTGCTGATAAGCGGGGTTCGACGTGTCCGTAAGTGGCAGTGTGTCGATCTGAAACCACGAGTTGTATGGGTTCGAAGTGTTCCCTGTCCACTCGTACCACGAGTAGTAGGGCGACAGTGTAGGCTGGTTCTTCAGGTACGCCTGCCACGCACCGTTGGAATTGAAATTCCCGAACTTGTTGAAGTAGACGCTGTCACTTCCGGTATCTTCGAACACCCCATCGAGGATGATGTGAAAACCTTTTGCATGCGCGGCCCTGACGAGATTCAGCCAGTCCTGCTGCGTTCCAAATCCAGGGTCAATCTTGAAGTAGTCGGCTGTATCGTATTTGTGATTGGATTCCGCCTCAAAGACGGGCATCAGATACAGCGTATTGACTCCAAGGCTCTTCAGGTAGTCCAGCTTATCCTCGATGCCCTGCAAATCACCTCCGAAAAAGTCAATGTTCCATTGGCCATTGCCTCGGAGACTGGAAATTTTGGGATCAGATGACGGAGGAATATTCGGATCATAGGGCGGCGAGTCCCAGTTCTCGTGGAACTGGATGGGGCCTAATGACTCCGTGCCGTCTGCCCCTACATAAATCCCCTTTTGAGTTTTCGGGTTCTCTTCCGTGGCAATATTTCCGTTGTAGAACCGATCCGGCATAATCTCGTAGATCACCGCATGCTTCAACCAATTTGGCGTTTGAAATCCCCGTTCATACACTGTGATCTGGTAGCTCGGCCCGTCTGGAGACAAACCAACCTGTCCGAGACCCTCAAGCTGAGCTCCATTGTCATCGTAGTAGACCACCTGGCCAGTGTCCGTCTCCGTTTTGAACTGGTACCACATCGTCCCGGGCGTGGTCACATCCGCCGCAGGGATGGTCACCGTCCACCACGTGTAGTCATTGATGTCCTGCACGCCGGTTTGTTGCGCCAACTCGTCTCCCGACATTTGGAGCTTCTGCATCTGCAGGTCGATCTCGCCTGACTGATCCGCTGCCCCCCAGAGGCGAAGCGTCGCGCTCTTCACGCTGAGCGGAGCCCGCAGGCGAAGCGTGATGGGGGTTCCTGTCGGCACGGCTCCGAAAGGCGACCGGTAAAATGCCTGAAATGAATCGTGTGCATACGCTTGCATCCACGCAGGCAAAGGCCCTACAATAAGCTCCGCACTCCTGTCCAATTCGACATTGACCACCCCATCCGCGTCGGCTGCGACCGTGTCAATCTCGACGCGATACAAGCCGTTTGGAAGGCTCTGTGGGACCGTGAACTGCACGCTGTTCCAGCTCGCGTTCGTCCCATTGACTGTGGCGGCCGTTTCGCCCGACGAGTTGACAAACCGTATTACCGTGTGATTGGGTTGATCCTGGCTTCCGGCGAAGTCACCTACAGGGTCGGAGACCGTCACCGTATCACCGGGATTCGCCTGAAGTGTCGAAAGCGTGACCGTCCCCACGGGCAATGGGAAATTGTTGTTGATGTCGTCAGACGTGTGCAGTCCGTCACCCGAGAGACACGCAAAACTGGTGCCATCGTAGATGTCAAAGCGATAATAGATCGTTCCGCCGTTTGAAGCGGGGATCGTGGCAGACCAGAGCTGATACGGTCCAAACGTTCTGCCTGGAGACATCTCGACCTGGAAACCCTTGTTTTGTGCGGTGTCCCAGCAATTCAAGATTACCTTCGTCAGGTTACCGCTGTACGCTCGAAGGCTGATAGTCACCTCTTGTCCAGGGGAGGGATTCGGGTTTGACACGTACATCGGGTCGTCCGATGTATAGATTCCATCCCACTGAACGGTATCGGCTGTGGTATAAGGTTTGACCTGCAGCCCTTGTCCAGCAGGCGTCGAAACTGAAAGACCACCGCTTTCGACCGTTACCGTGTACGTGCCGGCCCCCAGCCCATCATCACCGCCAGGAAGGCGCAGGGTGATGGAATTCGTCCCCGTCAGCGCAGCATCATTTGTTACATCGATCACGCCGTTAGTACTGTTTGATACCTCGACCTTGAAATTTGAGGAATCCAATGTCAGACCGTTCACAGCCAGAACCACAGTGGCCGCACTCCCGGCGCGAAAGCCGTTACCGCTCACAATCTGCACGGCATTCAAGTACGTCTCTGCTGCTGTGCCGCTGCTTTCGGCCGCTCCCGCGGCGGATGAGGAATCGGAATTGTCTATAGCGGTGACCGATAGCGAGCGTTGCGCGCTAACGAATCGAGAGTCTCCCAACGCCACAAACGGAAGCGTTGCGGACATAACGATGGTCGTCGCAAGGCTTGCGGCACCCGTCCACTTCACGTGCGTCAACCTCCTTGTGCAAACGATTGCACTAATGTGATCGTTCTGGATTATACGCTCAGCCTAACCGACGTCAATGGTGGCCTTGCATCGTTCATTGTCCTAATCTCCTTTCTTTTCTCTTGACACCCTTGTTCCCTTCCCCACCTTTCCACTGTTAAAATGTAAGTGACATGTCCCATCGCAGAGGAGGCGACCCACATGCCGCTCGATCCCGTCATTCAACAGGTGCTCGATCAACTCAATCGCATGCCCGCCCCGGACTACCAACATCTTTCTGCCCAGCAATTTCGCTCCCAACAGTCGCTGTTTCCACCCGTCAAAAAGGAGCCCGTCGCCGAGGTCCGAGAGTTTGACATGGACCTTCCCGGCCGCACGCTCAAGGTGCGCATGTACCGCCCGGAGGGCATTGAAGCGCCGTACCCAGCACTCGTGTATTATCACGGCGGCGGTTGGGTCGTCGGAGACCTCGAGACGCACGATCCCGTCTGCCGCGTCCTCGCGAAGGACGGCCGCGCAGTGGTCTTCTCCATCGACTACCGACTGGCGCCCGAACACAAGTTTCCTGCCGCTGTGGAAGACGCTTACGACGCGCTTCAGTGGATTGCGGAGCGCGCGGCGGACTTTCAGCTCGATCCGGCCCGCATCGCGGTCGGGGGCGACAGTGCCGGTGGGAACCTGGCCGCTGTGGCGAGCATCCTGGCCAAGGAGCGCGGCGGCCCGGCCATCGCGTTCCAGCTGCTCATCTACCCTTCCACGGGGTACGATCCGGCCCATCCTCCCGCATCTATCGAGGAAAATGCGGAAGGCTATCTCCTGACCGGCGGCATGATGCTCTGGTTCCGGGATCAATACCTGAACAGCCTGGAGGAACTCACGCATCCGTGGTTCTCACCCGTCCTCTACCCCGATTTGAGCGGCTTGCCGCCGGCGTACATCGCGACGGCGCAGTACGATCCGCTGCGCGACGTCGGCAAGCTCTACGCGGAAGCGCTGCAAAAGGCGGGCGTCAAGGTCGAGATTGAGAACTTTGAAGATCTGATCCACGGATTCGCTCAGTTTTACAGCCTCTCGCCCGGCGCGACGAAGGCACTCCTCCGCATTGCGGAAAAACTTCGAGAGGCGCTGGCGTGATCGAGATGGAGGCACCCGAGAGGAGGCTCTCACGTGGCATGGATGAAGTTCCCGGGCGCGCATCGCGCGCCCCTCATGTTCTATGAGCACGCGCGGATTTTCCCTTCGCGGACAACGCCGTACATCGACCCGTTTCTCCTGCTGGATCACTTTTCCATCCAGCACCCAGATGGCTTTCCGGATCACCCGCACCGGGGCTTTGAAATCATCACGTACGTGCTGAAAGGCGCCGTCGCGCACGCGGACAGCGCGGGCCACCAGAGCGTCATTCCGGAGGGCGGGGCGCAGCACGTGACGGCGGGGCGCGGGATTGTGCACTCCGAGATGCCAGGCACGGACGGGATCGACAGCGGGCTGCAGCTCTGGATCAACATCCCGAGGAGCGACAAGGGTATGGACCCGGGCTACGAGGATATCCCGGCCGACGCCCTCCCCGTGGATGAACCTGCCCCGGGCGTGCGGCGGAAGTGGATTGTGGGCGGTGGATCGCCGCTTAGGACGCACCGGCCCATGACGTACCAGGACGTCGAAATGGCCGCGGGCGCGTCGTACACCCTCGAGGCGCCAGCGCATCATCAAGGCTTCATCTTCGTGCTCGACGGCGCGGGTCACCTTGGCGAGGAAGAAATTCCGATGCAAAAGGGCGATCTCTTCATCTGGCACAGAGCCGACGGCGAGGCATTTATGCCCACGCCCGTGCGGGCGGAGGAGTCGCTTCGCGCCGTGATGGTGTTCGGCGAGCCCGTAGGAGAGCGCCCCATCTTCAACGGCCCGTTCGTGGACTGAGATCAACCTTTGCCCAAAAAGAAATTCTGCAGCAGCTCTAGGTAGGCGCGCGATCGCGGCACAAAGTCCGTCCACCGCGCGGTGCGCGCGTCTTTTTGCAAATGGCCAGGAAGCACGCGATAACCGGTGAGCACGGCTTCCTCCCGGCGGCCGAAGGCGAGATCGAGGAAGTCGCGAACGGAGAGTTCGTAGATGCCCGCGATCTCGTCCAGCGCTGGGCGCAGCGCATCGAGCGACAGTTCCGGGACGATGGCGACATACACGTGGTTGAATTCGCGGTCCCACACTGACCCGAGCCGCGCCTCGTGCGCCACCACCCCGAGCTTGTGCAGGCTTCCCGGAGCGACGTGAAGCCCAAGCTCCTCCTCAATCTCCCGAACACCCTCTTCAGGCGATTCGCCGGCCTCGAGGTGCCCCGCGGCGCTCACGTCGAGGCGGAGCGGATTCGTGTCCTTGCGGGCGCCGCGCAGTTGGACGACGAGGCGCCCTGCGGGCTCTTTTCCCGTCGCGATCCACGCGTGAAACGTCTGGTGCCACAACCCGCGCTCATGTACCATGGACCTGGGCGCTGTGCCACAGGGAATCATTTCGTGTGTGAAAATATCAAGCCACTCTTCGCGTTCGTCTTTGCCCATTGGCCCCACCTCGGGTTCACCGTACCACAATCACGGCCTGCGCGGAACGGCCGAAGGAGGATGCCCGTGCCGATGTACGTCTGGCTCGCGTGCGGCTTGTATTGGATGAACGGGATGGCGACTGTCGCCCTTGGCAGCGTGATGCCGCTCGCCATGCAACACCTGCACGCCACCTACGTGTTCGGGAGCGATCTCGTCCTGCTCCAGTTTGTCGGCTACTGGATTGGCGTCCCCCTCTCTTCCCTCGCGGTGCGCCGCGTGGGGTATCGGGGCACCATCGTCGGATCGAGCCTGATCACCGCCGCCGCATCGGCGGGCTTCACGGCGTGGCCGGAGCCCCTGGCATACCTCGTGTGCTCGCTCGCCAACGGAATCGGGATGGCGCTGATGCAAGCGACAGTCTCCACCTCGCTCATCGAATGGTTCCCGGCCCGCCGAGCGGTCATCATGAGCCGAACGGAGGCTGCGTTTGGCCTGGGCTGCGTGCTCGGCCCCGCCTTTGCCAGCGCATGCATGGCCGCAGGCGAGTGGCGGATCGCCTTCGTCCTCGTGGCCGCCGCGGCTACGTCGCTCGCGATAGGGGCCATCTTCACGCCGATGACCGTCCAGGACAGCGGCGAGGGCCCGCGCGATGCCCACACCGATGCCATTCACCTCGCCAACCGGCGGGATCGCGCCCTCGTACTTGCGCTCTTCATGCTCTGCGTCCTCGTCTACGTCGGGGTGGAGTCGTGCGTGAACAATTTCCTTCCGGCCATGTTCGTCGAGCACTTCGGCCTGCCCGCTACCACCGCGTCCGTCGCCGTGAGCACGTTCTGGGCGGCGATGGTCGCTGGGCGCATGGCGACCGGATGGATTGCGAGGAAGCTGCCGTATCGGCCGTACTTGATCCTTGCGGCCTTGGGAACGCTCAGCACGACAGCGGCCATGGCCGCGACGGGAGATGCCATCTTGGGTTATGTCGAGTGTGTGTTTCTCGGCCTCTTCATGTCGGGCATTTACGTCGTGACGCTGGTGTTTGCGAATCACGCGTTTCCGGATCTCACCGGGTTCGTGACGCGGTTCGTGACGTTCTTCGCGGGGTTGGGCGGCGCGACGCTCCCGTACGCGTTTGGATGGACACTGGCGAAGACGGGATCGCAGTGGGCGAACGTGGTCTTGGCCCTATTTGCAGCGATGCTGTTCGGCGTGGTGGCCTGGACCGGTTGGGTCACGAAGCGAAAGTCGAGATCGCGCGCCGAGCGGGTGCACGCGGCGGGTTGAACGGCTCCTTGTAACGACAGCGAGGCCGCCGTCACGAGGAACGGCGGCCCGAAACGTCTTGCTCTGCTTCGGCGCGGGCGGCCCAATCCGTCAGCACAGCGGAGAGGGCCCGCAGTCGGCGCCCGTTGAGTCGATAGAATGTATATCGCTCGTCGTGCGGATGGCGGCGGACCTCCACCAGCCCGTGCTCGCGAAGCTGCCTCATGTGATGGGAAAGGGTGTTTTGGCGCACGCCGAGGCGCTCGCTCAGCGCGCCCGCGGTCTGCTCGCCCTCGGCCAACGCCCGGAGGATGCGCAGCCGCTGGGGCTCGCCGAGCATCGCCAAGCACGGCATGCAGAGGTCTTCTGGCATATCCGGTCCGTGCGTCATGGTTTTTCTCCTCGCTTCGCGACAGACGCCTCACGCCGACATCAGCCGACAATGCTGTGGTGCGCCGTGGCCTGCGGCGACACTTGGATCTCCTCGGTGTCCTCGAGCGATTTCTGCTTCATCTCAGGCACTGCAAGGAGGGTGAGGAGTGCACCAAGCAGCGCCACGCCCGCCAGCAGACCCATGGTGACGCTCAAGCCCGCGGCTTTGAGGATACCCGGCAGCACGAACGCGCCGAGGAACGCGCCAATCTTGCCAGCCGCCGCCGAGATCCCGTGCGCGGTGCCGCGCAGATTCGTCGGGAACGCTTCCGACGGCACGAGGAACGTCGTCGTATTCGGGCCGAATTCGATGAAGAAGTAGCTCACCGCGTAGAGCAGCAGGAACAGAATGGGCATCTTCGCGATGCTCGGCACCAGGAACAGCGCCGCATATGCGGCCGCCATCACCACGAAGCCGAGGCTCTGGATGAATTTGCGCCCCCACTTGTCCATCAGGTTGGCCGCCACGAAATAGCCCGGCAGCGCAGCCACCATGAAGATGGCGGTGGCGACGAGCGTCGTGGTGACGAGCTGCGCGTGCGGCAGCAGCGCCTTCAGAATGAGCTGCGACGAGACGCTGTTCCCATAGAACGCGACGTCAATCAGGAACCAGCTGCCCGCGGTACCGAGCAGGCGGAACAGGTGCTTCGGCGTCCACAGCGACTGCTTGGCGATCACGGCGCGCGAAGCGGACTCCTCCGAGGCTCGCACGGCCTGGCCCGTCAGTTGCTGCGCCGCGCTCGCCGCCGCATCTGCGTCCTGCTTCACGGCCATGAGGTAGCGCGGCGACTCGGGCATCCTGCGGCGCAGGTAGATGACAGATGCCGCCGGAATGGCGCCGAGCGCGAGCATGATGCGCCACGCGATGTCATGTGGGATACCCACCGAGAGCAGGATAGACGCCACGAGCGGCCCCGCCAAAAGCCCGAGCCCCTGCATGGCAAAGACCATCGTGACCATAAACCCGCGGTTTTTGCGGTTGGAATACTCCGTCATGATAACCGAGCTCGTGGGATAGTCTCCGCCCACGCCCAGTCCGACGATGAAGCGGAAAATGACGAGCCAGATGAAGGACGGCGCGCACGCGGACAGAATGGCGCCCACGGCGAGCATGATGACCTCGAATCCGTACATGGCCTTGCGCCCGAGCTTATCCATCAGTTTGCCGAAGAACAGAGCGCCGAGCGCCGCCGCCGCGAGAGAAGTGCTGTTCAAAATGGACAGTTGCGCGGTGGAAAGATGCCAGATGGGTGTGAGGATGGCGGTCACCGTGCCGATGATGAAGAGATCATACGCGTCGGTGAAAAAGCCCATGCCCGCTGTGAACATGGTCTTCCAGTGGAAGCCGCTCAGCCGACTTTCGTCCATGGCCTCGAGAACTTTCGGATTGACGGACACGCGAGTCGCCCCTTTGTGGCTAGGTTTGAGCTGCGACGGGTCAATGCACTTGCCGCAATCGCGATGGATCCATACCCATTGATTCAATGGATATTGATCCTTTCCGTCAACACATGCTACGCGCCATTTGTGAAATCCACGTGTTCGGATTGTGAAGAGTGTGTAAAGATCGAGGAAAATTGTGGGGTGAAGTGCGCGATCCCGACCCGCTGTCGTCGGCCGGGATCGCGCCATCTCGTCACCACTTGGCGACGGCGTACATGAGCACAATGTTCACGGCGAGAATGATGAGCGCCGTAGGCCATTGCGCCCGGATGACCGCATACTGACTTCGCAGCCCAAGCAGCGCGGCGGGAACGATGTTGAAGTTGGCCGCCATGGGCGTGAGCAATGTGCCGCAGTAGCCGGCGAACATGCCAATGGCCGCGACGCGATCCGCATCGACGCCGAAGTGCCCGATGATAAGCGGGATGGCAATGCCGGCCGTCATCACGGGGAACGCGGCGAACGCGTTGCCCATGATCATGGTGAACACGGCCATGCCCACGCAGTACGCGAAAACCGCCCAGAAGAGCGAGTGATGTGGAATCACGTGGTTGGCCAGGCGCGCCACGACGGTGCCCACACCGGCGGACGCGAACAGGGTGCCCAGGACCGCGAGCATCTGTGGAAGCACGGCCGCCCAGCCAATGGCCTCAATCAGGCGCCTGGCTTCGCGAACCGAGGCAACAGGCGTGCTCCGGGTGATGGCCCAGGCGACGATGAGCGCGATGGCGGCGGCGATACCCAGCGCCACGAGCGTGACGTTCGCCGGATCCAGGAGTGGCAGAGCGCCGACGTGAATCCGGCTCAGCCCTTCCACGCCAGCTACAGTGAGCACCGGGATGAGCACGGCCGGGATGAACAGCCGGTTTCCGAGCCGGGCCCGGCTCGCCTCTCGATCCGCCGCTTCCGCCTCCCCATAGCTACCGGTGCGCACCCCGCCAAAGCCCGCCAGAACGACGATGGCGATCACGACGAGGCCAAGGACGAAAGATGGCAGCACGTCCGCCAGGATGAACGCGAGTCCATACAGCGCGTAGAAGAGCCCTGTGGTGATGCGCCGCGGATTGGCGCGATCGCGAAACGTATACAGGCTCGAGAGAACGAGAATGAGGCCGACGAGATCGTAGACGTACTGGACGCGAATCACGCGTTGACCCCCTCTCCTTGGGCCGAGGAAGACGCGGTCGGCCCCGAGGACAGCCAGCGCCGGAGACGCCGATCCAGGAGGTACAGCCGCACACTGTGGACGACGAAGACGGCTATGGCCGTCGGCAGCGCCCACAGGCCCATGAGGATCGGAGTGGAGTGAATGTGGAACTGATCAAACACGCCCTTCATGAGGAGAACCGCCCCGACCGCGACGAACACGTCCTCACCGAAAAAGAGTCCGACGTTGTCGACTGCGGCGGCGTGGGCGCGGATGTGATCCCGGACGTGATGAGGCAGGTTGCCATAGGCGGCCTCGGCGGCACCTTCGGCCATGGGCGCAACAACCGGGCGAACCATCTGCGCGGGCCCGCCGATGGACGTGAGCCCGAGGGCAGCCGCCAGTTCGCGAATGAAGAGGTATGCGTTCAAGATGCGGCCCGTCGTGGCGGCGCGCACCTTCGACACGAGCCGCTGGGCCTGTTCCCGCAGCCCGTGGCGCTCAAGCAAGCCAATGACGGGCAGCGTGGCGACAAAGACGGCCATGTAACGATCCTTCGCGAACGCTGCGCCGAATTGAGACAAAATGTCATACGGCGATTCGTGCGCCAAGAGGCCGGTGACCATGCCGGCCACCGTCACGACGAGCAGCGGGTTCACGCGTAGCGCAAAGCCCACGATCACGACAAGAACACCGATGAGAACCACGGAGATACCTCCTGCCATATGTAGATGAATGCTGGGTAGAATGTCCACCTTGGGCGAGGAATCATGGATCTCCCCATACGACGCACATGCCCGACACCGAATCATGAAAAGCGATGTGCACTGAGTGCCTCTTGGCAAGAGGAACGCTCATGCAAAAAGAACATGGAGCGAAGACAAAACTACGTGTGGCGAAACATCACCCTTTCGCGCAGAATCTCCTCGCGCAATGCGCCAGCGATGTTGAGTACCGGCGCGTGAACCGCGGAACGCGCTGCGAGGAAATCTGCATGGACGAAATTCGGGTGCAACGAGCGACGCATGAGAGCGGTTCGTCTGTGCATCCGAGGTAGCATGGTGCACTCGGGCAGCTCCACTGCTCGGCCACGATGCGGTGAGGGCCCCTCGGGAGACGGCACGCACATCCGCGGTGCTCAAGCGATGGAAGTAGCATTTCGACCTGAATTCAACGAATCCTGCATCGATTCCGCACAAACAAGGATTGAGTGATTAGAGTGTTCACACGGTACGCAACGAAGCGGTGCGCGAACCTGAATCGATGGCGAAAGCCCGGGAGGTTCGCGCAAGACGAAAATTCCGCGTCAGGACTGGATTTTTTGACGATGAGAGGGTATGATGAAGGTGGTTGGATGCCGTGTAAACGCCACGCGCCGCGCAGGTTCGCGTTTTTTGCCCGGGAAACCGCACCAGGAGCGGGCTACGGGGGATGGCGTTGATCCGCCGAGATCGTCGGCGGCCCCATTGAAGCCGCACTACAAAACGAAGTTCATTCACGAAGGATGGTGTTGATCCGCCGAGATCGTCGGCGGCCCCATTGAAGCCTTTAACAGAATCGTGGTTAGGAAAAAACGAGGATATTGTTGATCCGCCGAGATCGTCGGCGGCCCCATTGAAGCAGGGTGATAGAACACCCGTCGTCTTTCGAGATGAAGCAGGTTGATCCGCCGAGATCGTCGGCGGCCCCATTGAAGCTTATATCCATCGACTATGAGTGACGACAGACGACAAGTTGATCCGCCGAGATCGTCGGCGGCCCCATTGAAGCACATAATCTGCGAAATAACGCACGCCCTCCACATAGCCGTTGATCCGCCGAGATCGTCGGCGGCCCCATTGAAGCATGCGGAGGACATGGATCATGTCTTTCTTTGATGCCGTTGATCCGCCGAGATCGTCGGCGGCCCCGCTGAGACGTTTGAACGCGGAAAAGCCCGGTTGGTGATTCCGGTCTCCTGTTGCGGATGTAGGAGTCGGCGTTTGCGCCAGAGATGGAGTCACGAAGAACGTGAAATGGTTATCCAAGATCACGAAGCCTAATCCACCGGAAGCCGTGAAATACCTGGCGCTGATCGATAAACTGCGGTGGATCGCGTTTCTGTCGGGAATGGCGTTCGCCGGAGCACAATGGATACCATGGATTCGTCATCAGAAAATTGTGAATTTTATTCTGCTTTGGACACTGGAATCTATCTTGGCAGCTGTATGCATAGGTACTGTTTACGCATTCATCAGATATCTCATTGCGTATTTCAAGGATAGCCCGTGAAGTCTTTGTAGCTCAAAGCCTAGGCCCATCCTAACCGGCTTCTCGTCTCTTCCCGGATTCCCCACGCATCACCAATCGTTCACTTGCAGGTGCCGGTGGGATGGGGATGGCCGCAGGTGGTTTTTGGTGTGTCATTCGGCAACGACGGGTCTACCCTGCACGAAGCGAAGAATACAACGTCCCCCGGATGGATGGATACGAGAAAGCCCCGGGCACCGATTCACCCAGGGCTCACGTCGCGTCACAAATGATTTAATACGCCCCATACACGCCTGCGCCCGCGCCCGGCGCGCAGCCGCAGCTCGGCGCCGGTGCCACGCTCACCCCGGGAACCAGCAGGAAGAACAGCACGAAGATGATGAGAAACACCACAGCCCAGCGCGTGTAGCCGCCAAACGTACCCATGAACCCTACCCCTTTCAGGCGAGATGGTTCATCGTACGCCGGGATGGCTCGCGTCAAAGCCGACAGGCGCCCCGTCACCGCTTCCGCTTCCGCCGTGCCGCGGCGCGAATCCACATTCTCGCAGCGCTTGCCGCTACTCGCGCACCTGCCCGTGCCCGTACACCACGTACTTGTAGCTCGTCAGCTCGCGCAGGCCCATCGGCCCGCGGGCGTGCATCTTCTGCGTCGAGATGCCGATCTCGGCCCCAAACCCGAACTCGAACCCGTCCGTAAACCGGCTCGACGCGTTGTGGTACACGGCCGCGGCATCGATAGAAGCGAGGAACATCTGGGCCGCGTCCTCGTCCTCCGTGACAATGACCTCCGAGTGCTGCGTGCCATAGCGATCGATGTGCGCGATGGCGTCCTCCAGGGTGTCCACCACCCTGACGGCCAGGATGAGATCCAGATATTCGGTTGCCCAGTCGGCCTCCTGCGCGGCCTCCGCAGGAATGCCCGCACCGCGCAGAATCTCAAGCGCGCGCGGGCATGCGCGCAACGCCACGCCGCGATCCACGAGAGCGCGCGCCGCGTCCGGAAGCCACGCGTCCGCAATTTCCGCGTGCACGAGGAGCGTCTCCGCCGCGTTGCACACAGACGGGCGCTGCGTCTTCGCGTTCACCACGATGCGCGTGGCCATCTCGAAGTTCGCTGCGCGGTCTACGTACACGTGGCAGTTGCCCACGCCGGTCTCAATCACGGGAACCGATGCGTTTTCCACCACCCGGCGAATCAGCCCCGCGCCCCCGCGGGGAATGGCGAGATCGACATACCCCCGCGCCCGGATGAGCACATCCACCACATCCCGGTCCGCATGGGCGACGAGCGAAACCGCGGCTTCCGGCAGCCCCGCCTGCCGCAGCCCGTCGTGGATGGCCGCCACAAGCGCCTGGTTTGACCGTAACGCCTCGCTCCCGCCGCGCAGCACTGCCACGTTGCCCGTCTTCACCGCGAGCGCCGCCGCGTCCACCGTCACGTTCGGCCGCGCCTCATAGATCATGGCGATCACGCCCATGGGCACGCGCACCTTGCGGATGTCGAGGCCGTTCGGGCGCAGGATGCGCTCCACCTCTTCGCCCACCGGATCCGGCAGTGCCTCCACCTCGCGCACGCCCTCGATGATCTGCTGCAGCCGCGCCTCGTCGAGCATCAGCCGGTCCACGCGGGCCGCAGGCTGCCCTTCCCGCCGCGCCGCGTCCACGTCCGCCGCGTTCGCGGCCAAGATCTCGCTCCTGCGCGCCCAGATGGCGTCCGCCATGTGCGAAAGTGCCTCATTCTTGACGCGCGTCGGTGCCGTGGCCATGCGCCGCTTCGCCGCCTGCGCGCCGCGCAGGATGGCGTGCACCGATTCCACCAGTTCCGCCTTCGTGTCGACACTCATCCCACCGTCGCCTCCGTCCAGATCACCATGTCGTTTCGGTGCACGACTTCGTGCAGCGCATGCACGTCCTCGCCTGCGCGCTTTTTCTCGAGCCACTCGGCGAGATCGCGCGAGGAGAAGTTTGAGATGCCCTTGCCGAACGCCGCGCCGGTGGGCCCGACGAGTTCCACCACGGCGCCCTCCTGAAACTCGCCATGCACCTGCACGAGGCCGGGCAAGAGCAGGCTCTTGCCGCCCGCGATGAGCGCGCGCATGGCGCCGTGATCCACCTGCAGGGCGCCTTCCGGCTTCGGCGCGTGCAAGAGCCACGACTTGCGCAGGCTGACCGGCTCCCGCGACGCCAGAAATCGCGTGCCCACCGGCTCCCCGACGAGCACCCGCTCGAGCACCCGCGGCTCGTCCCGGTGCGCAATGACGACCTCGACGCCCGACTGCGTGGCAATCTTCGCCGCTGCAATCTTCGTCCGCATCCCGCCCGTGCCCGCGCTCGATCCCGCCCCACCCGCGATGCGCTCGATCTCGTCTGTGATGACCTCCACCTCCGCAATCCGGGTTGCGGTGGGATCTTGGCGCGGGTTGGCCGTGTACAGCCCGTCGATGTCGGTGAGCAGCACCAACGTGTCCGCCTCCGCCACGAGCGCGACGAGCGCCGCCAGCGTGTCGTTGTCGCCGAAGCGGATTTCCTCCACCGCCACGGTGTCGTTCTCGTTGATGATGGGCATCACGCCGCGCTGGAGCAGGGCCATGACCGTGTTGCGGATGTTCACAAACCGCTTCCGATCCTCCACGTCCGCGCGCGTCATGAGGATCTGCCCCACCGCGATGCCGTGCTCGGCAAACAGCCGCTCGTAGTGCTCCATGAGGAGCACCTGGCCCACCGCCGCAGCCGCCTGCTTCTCCGGCATCGAGATGTGCGTGCGCTGCCAGCCGAGCCGCCCGAGCCCCGCCGCGATGGCGCCCGAAGAGACCAGCACGAACTGGCACCCCGTCTCCCGCCCGAGCCGCGCCACGTCAGACACCATCTGCCGCATCCGCGACAGTGCGAGCGATCCGTCCGCCTCGGTGAGTGAGCTCGACCCAATTTTCACCACGACGCGCCTGCGCCCACGTCCTTCCCTCGACATGCTTTCATCTCCCACGTGTCGTCCGTTGCCCAGGTTCATCCCGCCACAAGCCGGTTCTCGAGCCGCCCGAGCCCGTCAATTTCGCACGCCATCTCGTCCCCCGGCTTGAGCCACACCTTCTCCTCCCGGCCCAGGATCACGCCCTCCGGCGTGCCGGTGTAGACGAGATCGCCCGGCTCAAGCGTCATGATGCGGGACAAGTCGGCAATCACCTGCGCCACAGAGAAGATCATGTCCGCGGTCGACGAGTTCTGGCGCAACTCGCCGTTCAAGTAGAGCCGCAAGCCGAGACGCTGCGGATCCCCCACCTCGTCCGCCGTCGCGATGTACGGGCCGAGCGGCGCGAAGCCGTCGATGGCCTTGCCGTACAGCCACTGCGACGCGCGCATCTGGAGATCCCGGGCGCTCAAGTCGTTGCCCACGGCGTAGCCAAACACCGCGCCGAGCGCCTCCTCCTCTGAGACGTCGCGGCACCTGCGGCCGATGACCGCCACCAGCTCCACCTCGTAATCCACCTCTCGCGCTACCGGAGGAATGGCGATCTCATCTCCGTGCGCGGCCAGACTGTTCGCAAATTTGGCGAAATAAACCGGCGACGTGGGAATCGGCATCTTGGACTCCTCAGCATGCTTGCGGTAGTTGAGCCCCACACACACAATTTTCTGCGGGCGCGTCACCGGAGGCGCCAGCCGCAGATCCGACAGCTTCCCGGCGGCGACGCCCTTTTCCGCGATGGCTTCGAGCGCGCGCCGAACTTGAGTATATTCCGCGATCACGGCCTCCATCGTGTCCGGCACCGACATCCCAAGTTGCGCCGCGCTCGCCGCGACGTCCACCACTTCGTTGCCGCGCACGAGCCCCAATCGCAGCGCACGGCCTTCCCGGTAGGTGCAGAGCTTCATGGCCATCCTCTCCCTTGCCACCGTGGCTTCACACTGCCGCCATTGTAACAAATTCGAGCACCCGGCGGCGACGCCCCCCATGCGGGCAGGCAGCCCCGCCATCCGTCCACGCAGGCAGCCGTACAGGAGTTCGCGTTACACATTTCCACACCAAGTCAACCTCGCGAGTCAAAATCTTACCGTTCCTATCGAACAGAGGCCGCAAGATATTGCCGTAACGGGACAACTTCATCTGATACAATGCTGGCACTACGTGAACGGTCGGCGTTCTGCGAGGAGTGACACCCATGAAGTTCACCGACGGCAACTGGCTTGTCCGCGAAGGCGTCTCCATTCACCCCGGCCTCGCCGTGCAGGAATGGCGACAAGAGGAAGACGGCGTCCTCTTCTTCGTCGCGTGCCGCCCCGTGGCGCACCGCGGCCACATGCTCGATGGCCCCATGCTCACCTGCCGCATCTCCTTCCCCCGCCCTGGCATGGTGCGGGTGGAGCAGTACCATTTTCTCGGACGGATGCCCCGCGGGCCCCATTTCCCGCTTGAGCTCAACCCTCAGCCGTTTGACGCAGTGGAGACGGAGGACTCCGTTGTGCTTCGCGCTGGCGAGATGGAGGTCCGCGTGCGGCTCGCCCCGTGGTCCATCGCGTTTTACGAGAACGGCCGCTTTCTCACCGAGAGCGGCCCTCGTTCCACCGCGTACGTCGTCGATCACGGCCGACCTTACATGCGCGGCCAACTGCATCTCTCCGTCGGCGAAAACGTCTATGGCCTTGGCGAGCGGTTCACGGCGTTCGTCAAAAACGGCCAGTCCCTTGACATCTGGAACCGAGACGGCGGGACGGGATCGGACCAGGCGTACAAGAACGTGCCGTTCTATCTCACGAACCGCGGCTACGGCGTGTTCGTGAACCATCCCGAGCGCGTGTGGTTTGAAATCGGGACGGAGTTCGTGTCCAAGGTCCAGTTCAGCGTCGAGGGGGAGGCGCTCGATTACGTGGTCATCGGGGGCGGCCATCCGAAGGGCGTGATCGAGCGATACACGGCGCTCACCGGGCGGCCGGCGCTGCCGCCGATGTGGTCGTTTGGGCTGTGGCTGTCGACGTCGTTCACCACCGACTACGACGAGGAGACGGTCAGCCAGTTCGTCGATGGCATGGCGTCGCGCGGCATTCCGCTGAGCGTGTTCCACTTCGACTGTTTCTGGATGAAGCCGTTTGAGTGGTGCAACTTCGCGTGGGACACCGCTTGCTTCCCCGATCCGGCGGGCATGCTCGCGCGCCTCAAATCGCGCGGTTTGCGCATCTGCGTCTGGATCAACCCCTACATTGCGCAGAAATCGCCGCTTTTCCGCGAGGCGATGGAGCGCGGCTACCTGCTCAAGCGTCCGAACGGCGACGTGTGGCAGTGGGACCTGTGGCAGCCGGGCATGGGCATCGTCGATTTCACCAACCCGGAGGCCCGCCGCTGGTACCAGTCCCACCTGCGCCGGCTGCTCGACATGGGCGTCGATGCGTTCAAGACGGACTTCGGCGAGCGGATCCCGACCGATGTGGTGTACCACGACGGATCGGACCCGCAAAAGATGCACAACTTCTACAGCTACCTGTACAACGAGACCGTGTGGGAAGTCCTCCGCGAGCGGCGAGGCGATGACGCCGTGGTCTTTGCGCGATCCGCCACCGCCGGCGGCCAGCGCTTCCCGGTGCACTGGGGCGGCGACTGCCGGGCCACGTACGAATCCATGGCGGAGACGCTTCGCGGCGGCCTGAGCCTCGCCTTGTGCGGCTTCGGGTTCTGGAGCCACGACATCGGCGGGTTTGAGGACACAGCCCCCGCCCACCTGTACAAGCGCTGGATTGCCTTTGGGCTCTTCTCGAGCCACAGCCGCCTGCACGGAAGCGGATCGTACCGCGTGCCGTGGCTGTTCGACGAGGAGTCGGTGGACGTCTTGCGCCACTTCACGCGCTGGAAGCTTCGGCTCATGCCGTATCTCTGGTCGTGCGCCGTCGAGGCGCACCGCACAGGCGTGCCCATGCTGCGCCCCATGATCCTCGAATTTCCGGACGATCCGACCTGCGACACCTTGGACCGCCAATACATGCTCGGCCCGTCGCTTCTCGTCGCACCGGTGTTCTCGGAGACAGGAGAGGTCTCGTACTATCTCCCGGAGGGGCGCTGGACGCACCTGTTCACCGGAGAGACGAGGCAAGGCGGCAGATGGTACCGCGAACGGTACGATTTCATGAGCCTGCCTGTGTTGGTGCGCGAAGAGAGCTTGCTGGCCATGAGCGCGGAAAGCGAGCAGTCTGACCAGCCATACCACCGCGAGGTGGCCATCCACGTCTATCCCATCCAGCCGGATCGCCGCAGTTCCTACACCCTGTTTGACCAACGAGGCAACGAGGCCGGCACATGGCATGCGTTCTGGGACGAAGACGACCTGGTGCTCGCCCCACAAGGTCGGAGCGAGGCATGGTGCGCCATCTTGCACGGTATCGACGATCCGGCAAAGCTCGCCGCGCAGGGCGCGGATTGCCGTATCTCTCCGGAAGGCGTCGTGATCCTCCCGCGCCATCCGCAGGAGGCGGTGCGGGTGGCAGGCTGCCGGGCGCGATGGTGGCCGGACTGAGGCGGGTGCAGGTTGGCACTCCGCCCGCCCGCGCGCTCCAAACGTGAGGCCGAGTGCGGCGTCTCCTCACCGAATGGCGCCCCTCACACGACGAGCCCATGCTGCGGGCCGTTGCCAGGTCCCCGCAGCACGGGCTCGTTCCCTTTCTGCTCGCTTCACCGCACCACCAAGACCGCCTGCTTCGCCCGGTGCAGCACGGCCGTGCTCACGCTGCCCATGAGCAGCCGGTCCACGGCGCTTTTGCCGTGGCTGCCCAGAACGATGAGATCAGCCTCCAGCTCGTCTGCGGCGTGCACAATGCGCTCAGCAGGCGCCCCGTGTTCGACGCGGAACGCCACTCGCGGGCCAAACGCCGCGAATCGCCGCTCGATCTCGCCCCGCAACTCGCCGGCCAGCTTCTCCGCCTCCCGCTCCATCTGCACCGCGTACTCCGCGGTCCACTCCGACGTCGGAACCGCAGGCACGTGCACAAACACAGCGGTCAGCCGGGCTTCCGGCCACTTGTCCAAACACTCAGCCGCCATGTCGCCCGCGCGCCACGCACAATCCGATCCGTCCACTGCCCACACGATATGTTTCACGGCCGCGCCTCCCCTCGGACGAGGCGCCAAGCGCCCTCGGCGCCTCATACCTTCACCCTCAGTCTACCACTTCTTCTCCGGCACGGCCGATGCAAACGTGGTCAGCGAACGGACAAGTACTGCATTTGATAGAATCCGCCCCAGGACCACGGGTTCCTGGCAGCGCTTTCACCGACGCCGCGGGATTCGCGGGTCGGCAGGATCTGCCTGTGCACCGTATTGTAGTCGCGCTGCACAGACGCGAATGAGAAGATCGTGACTGAAAATCGAACAATTTTGATATCCGCTTGTCCTCCTCGATCTCGCCGCCGTCTTGACAGATTGCGTTGCGTGGCGCATGCTGACACTGGAGTGCAAGATTCGGGTGCCAACACGCTCCGCTGAAATCGCTTGCATGCGAGGGACTTCGGGTGGAAGCCGTACATCTCCTTGAACACCGGCAGCACGGCGACGCGAGCTTTCACATCCAGGCCTATCACGTCGTTCTGACGCCCGGGCCATACCAACAGACGGTCAACCTGCACTGGCACAGTGAGGCCGAGTTCATCGTCGTCACGCGCGGCAGCGTGTGTCTGCAGGTGGGCAGCCAGCTCCACGTCCTCGGCGATGGCGGCGTCGCGCTTCTCAGCGGGGGGGAACTTCACAGCATGGCCGCCCCCGGGAAAGGTCCTTCCGAGTGCAAGGCCATTGTGTTTGGGCTCGACCTTCTGGAGAGTCCTTCGGGCGATCGCGTCCAGCAGTCCTACCTCGCGCCGCTCGCGTCGGGAAAGCTGCGGTTGCCCGGCGCCATCGCGCAGGACCACCCGATTCGGCCACATCTTGCGGCGAGGCTTTGCGAGATCGCCGAAGCCCTGGAAGAACAACCTGTCGGCTACGAGCTCACGGTCAAGGGCTGTCTGTACGACGTGCTCGCGCAACTGTTTCGAGCCAAGCTGCTGGTCGAAGACAGCCCCAGGCGGGAGCTGGACGACCGCCGTGCGGACACGCTCAAGGCCGTCCTCACGTACATTGACGCGCATCTCAGCGACAAACTCCGCCTGTCTGATCTGGCGCGCGTTGCCAACATGAGCGAAGGCCACTTTTGCCGGTTTTTCAAGGAGATGACCCACCGCAAGCCCATGCAGTATGTGAATGAGCGGCGCGTGGCGCGGGCTGCGGACCTGCTGAAAGACCCGAATCGAAGCATCACGGCCATCGGCATGGACCTCGGGTTTCACGACGTCAGCTATTTCATCAAGGTGTTTCGAAGCTACAAGCACTGCACTCCCCTCGCCTACCGCAAGGCGCTGCTGAAAAAGCCGCTGCGCAGTTGAGCTCGTCTACAGAGGCTTGCGGCTTGTACATGGACTCGAGTCCACTGCGAATTCAACGCGGAAGGGAAGGTTGACCTGTGGCGAAGCACGCACCCATTTTCCCGAACGTTCAAGGTTTTTTGCACGGTGGCGATTACAACCCGGATCAGTGGCTGGCGTATCCCGACGTCCTCGAGCAGGACGTCCAGTTGATGCGCGAAGCGAAGTGGAACGTCGTCTCCCTCGGCATCTTCTCCTGGGTGAGCCTGGAACCTGAAGAAGGGGTGTTCACGTTTGACTGGCTCGACGAGACCATCGAGCGGCTGACGCATGCGGGCGTGCGCATCCTGCTCGCCACGCCGAGCGGCGCTCGGCCGGCCTGGCTGTCCGCCAAATACCCGGAGGTGCTTCGCGTCGGTCCCGACGGGCGGCGCAACCGGCACGGCGGCCGCCACAACCATTGCTACACGTCGCCCATCTACCGCGAAAAGGTGCGGATCATCAACCGGAAGCTGGCGGAGCGGTACGCCCATCACCCGGGCGTGATCGGCTGGCACGTGTCGAATGAGTACGGCGGCGAATGCCACTGCCCGCTGTGCCAGGAGGCGTTTCGCGACTGGCTCAAGCGGAAGTACAAGACGCTCGATGCGCTCAACCACGCGTGGTGGACGCCGTTTTGGAGCCACACGTACACGGATTGGTCCCAGATTGATTCGCCCATGCCGCACGGCGAGATGTCGATACACGGACTCAACCTGGACTGGAAGCGGTTTGTGACGGATCAGACGGTCGACTTCTGCCGCCATGAAATCATGCCGCTCAAGGAAGTCAATCCGAACCTTCCGGTCACCACCAACTTCATGGGCACGTATCCGGGTCTCAACTACTGGCGCTTCCGCGACGTGCTCGATGTCATCTCGTGGGACAGCTACCCCCGCTGGCACACGCACGAGACGCTCGTCCCGGAGGCCGTTCACACCGCCATGGTGCACGATCTCAACCGCGCCATCCTCAAGAAGCCGTTTCTGCTCATGGAGTCCACGCCGAGCGTCACCAACTGGCAGGCGGTGAGCAAGCAGAAGCGGCCTGGCGTGCACGTGCTCGTCTCGCTCCAGGCCATCGCGCACGGCGCCGATTCGGTGCAGTACTTCCAGTGGCGCAAGAGCCGCGGTTCCTGCGAGAAGTTTCACGGCGCAGTGGTCGATCACGTCGGCCACGCCAACACCCGCGTCTTCCGCGATGTCCAAGCCGTCGGCGAGATGCTGGAGCGACTTGCGCCGATGGCCGGCGCGGAGGTGAAGGCGGACGCGGCCGTCATCTTCGACTGGGAGAACCGCTGGGCACTCGAGGACGCCAAGGGCCCGCGGAACATCGGCATGCACTACGAGGAGACGGTGGTGAACCACTACGCGGCGCTTTGGCGGATGGGCGTGCCGATGGACGTGATCGACGAGGAACAACCGCTTGACGGGTACAAACTGGTCGTCGCGCCGATGCTCTACATGGTGCGTCCAGGCGTGGCCGCGCGCATGAAGGCGTTCGTGGAGCGGGGCGGATCGCTCGTCCTCACCTACTGGTCCGGCATCGTGGACGAGAACGATCTCGTCTTTTTGGGCGGATTCCCGGGCCCGTTGCGCGAACTTGCGGGCGTGTGGGCGGAGGAGATCGACGCCCTGTACGACGGCGAGCGCGTGCCAGTTCGGGCCGTCGACGGCAATCCGCTTGGCCTCGCGGGCCATTACCAGGCGCGCGAACTGTGCGAGGTGATCCACCTCGAAGGCGCGGAGCCCATCGCGGTGTACGACGGCGAGTACTACGCGGGCATGCCAGCGGCGACGGTTCACCGCGTGGGACAGGGCAAGGTCTACTACATCGCCGCGCGGCTCGACGACGCATTTCTGCGGGAGTTCTTCGCACGGCTGGCTGCCGACGCCGGCGTGGCGCGCGCCCTCGAGCCGGAGTTGCCCGATGGTGTGAGCGCCATGGTGCGCGCGGGGGATGGCGTGGAGTACGTCGTGCTCATGAACTTCACGCCCGAGGCGCGCGAAGTGGCGCTCGATGAAGCGGAGTACAAGCCACTCTATGGCGAGTCGCCGACAGGCGGCGCGGTGCGTCTGCCCGCCTACGGGGTGAGTGTGCTCGAGCGCCCGGCGCGAAATGGGTGAACGCGGCGCGGCTTAGCCGTGAGGTCCCGAAGCGACGAATGGCGATCCGGCTGTAACGGCCGGATCGCCAGCGTCGCTTGAGGAGATGCGCACTTTCAAAGGTCGGTGAATCGCTCGAGCTCGTTGTACGCAGGAATGCCGTGGGCGACGACGTCGATGCCCTCCTCTTCCGTCTCGGCGGACACGCGCAGGCCAAGGACGCGATTCAGCACCCACCCTATGCCAATCGATGTGAGCAATCCCCACAGCGGGTACACGACGCAGGCCAAAAGCTGGACCAGGGCCAGGTGAACGTGACCGGTGGTGAAAAGGCCGCGCGTGGTGTCGAACAGGCCCACCGCGAGCGTCCCCCATACGCCGCCTGCCCCGTGGACCGCGAAGGCGCCGACGGGATCGTCCACTTTCCAGGCGTCGAGCCAGCCGGTGGCGAAAACCACCAAAATGCCTGCCACGACGCCGATGACTACGGCCGCCCAATGGGAGACGAACGCGCACCCGGCCGTGATGGCCACCAGCCCTGAGAGCACGCCGTTCATCATCATGCTGGGATCCGCCACTTTAAAGCGGATCATGGTGACCATCACCGCGGCGGCACCGCCAGCCGCAGCCGCGATGACCGTGTTCAGCGCGACGCTTGACAGGCGCGGATCGTAGGCGTTGAGCGTACTGCCCGCGTTGAAGCCAATCCAGCCGAACGCGAGGATGAACGCCCCGGCCGAGGCGAGCGGGATGTTGCTCGGCGCAAACACGTTCACGCTCCCATCGGCGTTGAATCGCTGCGCGCGCGGGCCAACGCTCTTCGCGAAGCCGAGCGCCATGAATCCGCCCATCGCGTGGATGACGGCCGATCCGGCGAAGTCCTCCATACCGAGATTGCCGAGCCACCCATTTGGCCCCCACGCCCAGTGCGCGCCGAGCGGATAGACCAACGCACAGACCAGGATGACGATGATGACATACGCGGAAAACTTCATCCGCTCCGCCACGGCGCCCGAAATGATGGACGCCGCCGCGATGGCAAACCCGATTTGAAAGAGAACGAAGGCGGCCTGCGGCACGTTCGCCGGGGCGACGGCAGGCCCGAACCCCCACAGGTGCGCGACGTCCGGTCCAAACGCCAGGTGCACGCCCACGAAGTAGAACGCGAGCACCCCGAAGGTGAGGTCCACAAACACCTTCATCGTGACGTTCACCGCGTTTTTCGTGCGCACGAGCCCTGCTTCCAACAGGCTGAACCCGCCTTCCATGAACAGGACGAGGGCGGCCGCGAGGACCACCCAGACGGCGTTCAGCGCGGTCTGTGAAGACATGAACTAGGTGTCCTCCCTCTTCTGGTTCAACTCGTCGATGGTCTCGTCGATCTCGCCGGTGCGAATGTTGTACGCCTCGAGGATGTCGTACACAAAGATTTTCCCATCGCCCATCTTGCCCGTCTGCGCGGCCCCGATGATGGCCTTGACCGTCGCAGGCACGTAGTTGTCCGAGACCACAATCTCCAGCTTGATCTTCGGATGCAGGTTGATGTCGTACGCGTGCCCGCGATACACGCCGATGGCGTCCTTCTGCTGGCCGCGCCCCTGCACCGGAATGACCGTGAATCCCGTGACACCCACCTGCCGCAGGGCCTTGATGGTGGTCTGGAGCTTCTCTGGACGAATGATGGCATCGATGCGTTTCACAAAACGTCCTCCCCGGGGCCTCGGCCCTTCGGCCGAGGGCTAGATTCAGTGTAAATCTTGCACACCGTTGTTGTCTACGCAATATGTAAATTAAGTTTACGCAAGCGCATACAAAGCTGACATGAAAATTCGGGTTCCCCGCACTGACACCCTCAGGATTGGATGGTGTAAACGACGTCTCCACACAGAACAAACCTCCTTCGCGTTCTTTCAATTCCATGGAACCTATTGACCTGGAAGATACACGCGGATATGATGAACCAAAAATGCTATGTTATGGTTGCGTTTCGCTCAGACGCAGCGTATCCCGCTGTGTTCGTCACGGTTCACTTGTGTTCTGGTCGAGGTGAGACTCGATTTGTCGAGTACGGTAAGACTCTCTGCTCGTTGCTTGTGGGACCGAGAAAGGCAATCGATTGTGCGCTCGGGAAAAGAAATTCTGTTGTCGGATATGGAGTTTCGATTGTTAGATGAATTATTCAGAAAACGCAATCAGATCGTCCCAACATCCGATCTTATTTACGCTTTATGGAATACTGCTCCTACAGCATGTCGAGCCAATCTGGCCAATCTCATCTATCGTCTTCGAAATCATCTGGGAGACCGCAGCCTCATCGTGAGCGTGCACGGAGTGGGCTACATGCTGCGAGTATCTCAAGATTATCTTGAAAAGAATTGTTAATAAGATGGTAACCATGGTTGTCGCTTAAGATGAGAGACACCGTCAGATCACGACCGTGAGCTACAGAATCTACAAGGAGGGCGAAATGCATGCGCACACGAAATTTGCTTTGGACAGGCGTTAGCGTCGTCTTTGGTGTATTCGCAGGAGGTGCGGTTGCGCTGGCAGCTGCAGTTCCACAAACGACCGTCTCGGGCAATGCAGGATATTCGTATTGTAACCTCGGCTGGGACTATGGAACAGTCGGAACAGCTGAGGTTGGTGCTCATTCGACCCAAGGTAACATCATGGGAGGTGCTTTCACAATCACATACAGTGATGGAGGTTCCCATTCGGGTCCCGTCAACTTTTGGCCTTGGCAAAAGAACTCTCCGGATTGGTCGACGAGTAACACGCACACGTTCCCTCGTGCCGGTGTGTACACTGCGACGTTGACTGGATACGCCATCGTTCAGTTACAGAACGGCCAACAAACACAGGCAACCTTTCTCGCGCCCACAAGCGCTGCGTACATCAGAGGATGATGCTATACATCCATTGAGACATGCGGATGCGCCGCTCAATCTAGGGCGGCGCTTCGCGAGCCTTTGGGAGGGCCATACGAGTTGATTGAAATTTTGCACATGGACAAACGCGTTGGGGGGTCGTGGATTCTCCGAGACGTCAACACTGTCCTTCAACCCGGGCTCACGGTGATTGTTGGCACGAACGGCTCTGGTAAATCAACCCTAATACGGTGCATTGCAGGGCAATGGCGACCTACGCGCGGGGAGATACGGCTGAACGGGAAGCCCGTCGGACGGTTAGGCCCGGAAGTGGGTGTGCTTCTCGATCCACCATCTTTCTATGAGCATTTGACGGCGAGTGAAATGCTTGCCTACTATGTTCATCTGGCCGGAAGAAAATGGACGACTGAATACGACGAGCTTCTTCACCGCTTTGGTGTGCCCGAAGGCCGTATACGTGGCTTTTCACGGGGGCAGAAACAAAGGCTAGGTATTGTCTGTAGCGTCTGGAGCCAACCGAAAGTTTGGATACTCGACGAACCCGTCACAGGATTGGACGCCCGGGGAGTCGACGCGCTGTGGAAGGAGGTCGACAGGGCTCTCCGAACACATGCAGAGCACGTTGTGATGGTACTCCACGCGGCATACGGCTTTCCCCAAAAAATTCGTCAAGTGGTTCGAATATCTAACCACACTGTGGATTTCTGTGGTTCCCGAGTCGAGTTTGCACAGCGAGTGCTTGTGGAGAGAAACGGTAAAATGGATGCGAAATGGGCAGACGTACTCAAACGGAACCACGTGCCCTTTCAAGAAGGGGAAAATCCGACAGAAATCATTCTATCCCCCGAAGATGAGATCTTCACTTACGCAGTTGAATGTCTCCTGAACGCAGGTTTTCAACCACTCGCTGACGAAACAGCGCACCACGCAAGGAGTGACACATTTTGATTCAAGCTCTTCGCGCCGAGTGGATTCGCATTCGGCGTCACTGGGTGGCATGGCTTTCCCTCGCAACCGATGTTGGATACCTCATTTGGCAGTTGCATTCGGACATGGTTGCACGCGGACCGGTGAGTGTCACTTCGAGGGAATGGACTGGCTTCTACAGTTCGGAGTACGTCATTCCTTACGTTCTAACATGGTTGTCAACTCCTTATTTATTTCGTGTTGGGATTTGGGCTGCGACAGGTGCTTTGTGGTCGTGGAACGACTGGCGGCCTTTTATGCCCTCGGAGCATCTGGTTCGATTCCGGCACGCTACGCGCACATGGGTTTTCACACGATTGAGTTCCCTCCTTGCACTTTCATGTCTTACACAGGTCGCTGGCGTCATTGTCGCGATCTGCATTTGTGTGTTCCATGGATTTTGGCCGTCTGGGGCACACCTCCTCTTGTGCATTCGCGTCGCCACTTCAGGCATCTTATTCGCGTGGACCATGGGTGTCATGGGTCTCGCGTTCATGGCACTATGGTCCAACTTCGCACTTGGTGCGCTCAGTGCCTGGACCGCATGGTGGCTACACTTCACGACGGAGCCCCGAATCTTGAACGCGATTACCCTATTCATATCTCCGACATTCTCGTGGTGTCTCGCGGCTGCAAGTCCATTTGACAACCTGAGCGTTTTGACACAAACCATGTTTACATGGGGTACGAGCCTCGCTGCTCGCGGATCGCCAACCTCTTATCCGTTTACCGATGCAAGTCATATTGGTGTCTATCTTGGAAGCAGCGCGAGCACTCATTGGATTCTCATGCGCTATCTTCCAACACCGTTCGCTGCTTGCGCCCTGCTCGGCGCCGAACTCACTCTTTGCATCGCATTTGCCGCGTGGACTTTTGGAAAGGTTGGCAGATTCGAACCGAAACACTTGGTGCGCCAGGACGTTCGTGCGGAGGTGGACGCGTGAATTCCGTTCGCAAATTCATCACCACCGGGTTCTGTGTAGCCATCGGAGTGATGCTGTTCGCGTACTATGTCGTCATTCCGGGATGGACGCACCATTCAGATGCCGCGAGGCTTCGTACAGCCGAGCAGATGTGGGCCGAGGCACATTCGAAGAGTCTTCGTATGCGAGACCTTGTCGTCGCGAAGATCGGTCCTTACAGCCTGACTAGCAGAGATGTATATTTTTTCTACATGAGTACTCGACAGTCACAGAGTGCGATGGAATCAGCCCTTCGCTCTCCTAATGCATCCTCGTTTGAAGACAGCTGCTCAGGACTTGTGCAGTCGTTGGCGCTGATGGTTGGGGCAGCGCAGAAGTGGCACATCTCTATCCCGCCCGACTTGTCAGGATACATTAGAGAGCAACTATCGCCGTTCTCCGATGCCAGACCATCAAATTGGTCAGTCGCTATGATGAAGGTTCGAGCGAACCACCTATCCTGGGAAAGTGAAGTTGACTGGATTCCAAGTTTCGTCGCAGCACAGTTGGCGAAGCGCTTTCCGCAAGTGCTTCAGAACATGAACAAAGACTTGCAGGCTTACCGCGCCCATGTAGAATGGATCATTCCCCCAGACAAAGCGCTGTCTCTCATTTCGTCAACGTGAGGAGGTGCTCGATTGTGGAAGACCGTTCGCCGCCCGTTTGTTTTGGGCGGCTCGCTTTGGTGGATAGGCAGCTTAACTTACGCGTTAGCAGTATGCGCTACGCAAAGCTCAGGATTGGGTTCTAATATTCATCCGAACCTTGTCGAGACCGTGGAAATCGCTCTCGCGTGGACGAATTCGCCTGTATCCACATTTCTGTTTGGCGTCTGGATTTCGTTCATGTTTTGGGACGATATGCGCCAAGGCATGGATGGAGAATTCCGTGTTCGAGGCTTGACATTTCTGAATATGCTTTGGAGGCGCTCCGCTTGGCTGATGGCGGCCGTGACGCTGGGACTGTTGTTGTTGATCGCATTCCTCTCGGCGGGAATTCTCGCCTATCCTTCACTGGACTCGCAATCTCCGCAATTCGTTCCGACTGCGTGGCTCCTTGCCACGACAATACTCAAGCTAACGTTCATCGCAGCTACAGCGGCTGCTGTAACCACCGTCAGCCACGCACTTGTCGCAGGAACGCTCTACAACTTGGCTTTGTGTATGTGGATGATCCGGGGTGAACGCCCAGGGTCCGGGGTACTTGTACCCCTCAGTCCTTGGAGCATTCTCGACGCACAGGCCGTACGCGAGATTCCTGATTTGCGCAAAGCCGCCCCATGGATGTCGGATATGGCCGCGACGTCTCCCATCATCATGACTGTGAGTGTGCTCCTTTTCTTGGCGTGGACCGCGATCATCCTATCCTCGGCCATGAGGAAGTATGGGACCCGCGTCGAACGTGCTCATTTTTAAGGGCCGGGCCGCGTCTGACGCGGCCCACCTAGCGGCCTTTACACGGACAATTGAATCACGTTCCAAGACAGCGCCGGCAGCTCGACCGAAAGCCGCCCCGCGTCCACAGCGCCGATGGACCGCTTTTGGGGGACGACCTCGTCAGGGCGGTCTTTCGTATTGACTGCTTTCATATTCGGATGCGTGAGCACGATGTGCTCTTTGGACCGGGCGTTGGGGAATCCGCGCAGGTCCACGTCGAGCGCGAGCGGCTCCTCAGCGCGGTTCACCGCCAGGAGGACGAGCTCTCCCGCCGCCTCGTTCCACACCGGCACCGCCTCCAGATACGGCACGTCCGTGAAGTCCTTGCTGTCGTATTTCGGCGACTCCACCGGCGCATACAACACCACGCCGCGCGCGAGGTTCGAGGCGTGCGCAAACGGATAGAAGATGGTCTGCCGCCAGCTCGGGCCGCCGTTTTCCGTCATGATGGGCGCAATCACATTGACCAGCTGCGCGAGGCACGCAATCCGGACGCGATCGGCGTGCTTGAGCAGCGTGATGAGCATGCAACCCACTACGAGCGCGTCTTCCATCGTGTACACGTCTTCGAGAAGCGGCGGCCCCACCTGCCAAGGCTCGACCTGTTTGTCCGCCTCGTTCGAGTGGAACCACACGTTCCATTCGTCGAAGGAGAGATAGATGGTTTTGTTCGAGCGCTTTTTCGCGCGAACGAAGTCGCATGTCGCCACGACGGTACGGATGAACGCGTCCATGTCCAGCGAAGAGGCCAGGAAGTTGGCGAGATCGCCGTCGCGGTTGCCGTAGTACGTGTGCAGCGACAGGTAGTCCACCTCGTCGTAGGCGTGCTCGAGGACAATCCGCTCCCAATCGGGGAACGTGGCGATTTTGGAGCCGGAGCTTCCACACGCGACGAGTTCAATGGACGGATCGACCCACTTCATGACCTTGGCGGCCTCCTGCGCGAGGCGGCCGTATTCGTCTGCGGTCTTGCGGCCGATCTGCCAGGGACCGTCCATCTCGTTGCCGAGGCACCACACGCGGATGCCGTGCGGCTGCTCGACACCGTGCTTGCGGCGAAGGTCGCTCCAGTAGCTTCCTCCGGGGTGATTGCAATATTCGACAATCTGCTTGGCCTCTTCAATGCCGCGAGTGCCGAGGTTGACGGCCATCATGACCTGGCTGTTCGCCTTCTTCGCCCAACGCGCGAATTCATTGAGGCCCACGCGATTCGGCTCCAGGCTGCGCCAGGCGAGATCCAGCTGGACGGGGCGCTGTTCCACGGGCCCCACGCCGTCTTCCCAACGGTAGCCCGAGACGAAATTGCCCCCGGGATACCGAACGATGGGAACGTTCAGCTCTTTGACGAGATCGATCACGTCCTGGCGAAATCCGTCTTCGTCCGCGGTGGGATGGCCGGGATCGTAAATGCCGCCGTAGACGGCACGGCCGAGGTGTTCGATGAAGGACCCGTAGATGCGTGGGTCGGTCTCCGCGAGGCGGTACGCCGGATCGATGGTCATGCGCGCTTTCAGGTTGGACATAGGGGATTCTCCTTCTCTAGCTCTAAAGTTTTACGCTTCCCTGTGTCAGCCCGGTAACAATTTGCTTTCGGAACAGGATGAACCCAATGATCATCGGCAGGATGGACAACAGAGAAGCCGTAATCACAAGTTGATAAATAGGCATGGATTGGTCTGCCGCAGGTGTAGCGATCAGGCTTAGGAGAACATCCACACCAACCGGCAGTGGATAGAGCGATTGGTTGTGAAGAAGCACCAACGGTAAGAAAAAGTTGTTCCATGTCCCTATAAAGCTAATAAGCAGGAGTGTGACAATCGCTGGGCGAATCACAGGGAGTACGATCCTCCAAAAGATCGTCCGTTCCGGTGCCCCGTCCACCTTTGCGGCCTCCAGCATTTCGTTGGGCACCACATCGCGGATATAAATTCGGAGGAAATACACGCCAAAAGGACTTGCTATCAGTGGAAGGATGACCCCTAGATACGTGTTGACAAGATGGAGCGGCTGTTCAATTACGAACAGAGGAATGGTCGCCACTGTTCCTGGAATCATCATGGAAGCAAGAATCACATAGAAAAGGACTTCTCTTCCTCGGAAATCGAATTTCGCGAGTGCATAGCCCGCCATCGCACTGACCAAACACGTGAGTATGGCGACGGATCCGGAGTAGATGATAGAGTTTAGGAACCATCTTGCAAATACGCCATTATTGTAAGCAAAGAGTAAGCGAATGTTTTGGAGCAACTCTAGACGCTTCGGCAATGAAAATATACCTGTACTCTGTAGTTCTGCTTGCGTCTTGGTAGATGCAATCAGTAACCATACCACCGGAATGAGAAAGTAGACCGCAACCACCACGAGGAAGGCCATCACCAACACCGTTACGAAATGGCGGACGAACGCCGAATGAGGCGATGCCGAGCTGTCAGCTCGCACATTTGGCCTACTCTGAAAGACGCTTGTACTCATGTGCTCAACACCTCTTCAGACGACATCCGCAGCGCAGTCCGCTCTCGCGAGCGACGCCCAATTACGCGGGCAGCGATCATGACGCACGCCGAGATGAAAATAGTAATAGCGCCCAGAAGCACGGCAAGCGTCGCAGCGTAAGGAAGGTTCGTAAGATTGAACGCCATCGCATAGATATCCATATTTGGCGTGAACGTCTGAGATATCGGCGTCAACGCGCTCAGGAGAAACGGTTCGTTGAACAGCTGCATCGATCCGATGAAGCTGAGAATGACTGTCATGAGAATGGTGGGCCTCAGCAACGGAAGCTTAATGTGCCAGGCCAACTGGAACTCGTTGCATCCGTCTACTATCGCTGCCTCGTACAAATCTGTCGAGACCCCGGTTAAGGAGGCTGAGTAGAGGGTCATGTTATACCCGGCCCATTCCCACGTTGCGATGTTGATGATGCTGTAAAGTAGGGCTGCCGAGGACAATGGGTCAAAGTGAAGTGCTTGTAAAAGGGGATCCAGTGGCTTGGAGTACAGAAACCCCCACATGATCGACGCAAATACACCCGGCACTGCATATGGAAGAAAATAGATCAATCTGAATAACGGTTTCCATCTCGCATACTTCGTGTCCAGTACGAGGGCCAAAATCAACGAGAGTACAATCATGATGACTCCTTGCAGGATTGCATATCGGATGACGTTCACAACAGAACTCCAAAACGCCCCGTCTTGGAACGCGTTCACGTAGTTTCGAAATCCGACAAAAATGGGTTGGCCAAATCGTTCGATGAAAAGACTCGTGTAGAAGGCGTAAAGCAACGGTGCGAAAAGAAAGGCAATGAACAGAAGAATAAAGGGCGCCAAAAACGCAGCGGCTGACGCGTTCCTCGAATGTCTGAGAGCAGCCCGCACTCGGCATCACATCCTTTCGCTTTCAGGGACGCCCTCGAGCTAGACAGCTCGAGGGCACTGGGCCGAATTCAAGTGGTCACGTTATATCCCTGGGAGCGAGCGTAATTCACGACCGCCTGCTGGACATTCGCCAAAGCCTGCTGCACACTTTCCTTACCCGAGAAAGCCTTGCCTATCTCAGTCTGCAGTTCGTTAAACACGTAGCTTGACCACGGGCTCCACTGGAACTTGGTATTCACACGAGGAGACTCTTTCTCGAACACGTCGACATTGGCAGGCTGGTTGTCGAGCGCTGGATTCGGCTGCTTGAACGACGGGATGTCGAATCCGGCAGTTGCCGCCGGGAACAGCCCGCCACCACCGTCTTTCGCAGGCGCAACGTCGTGCGCCAACTCCGCAGGCGCGGCATTGATGAAAGCCGCAAATATAGCGGCCGCTTCGGGATACTTGGTCGCTTTCGTCACGGCCTGGACAGAGCCTCCCCAGTCTCCATCCATGGTATCGCCCGGCGTCCACTCGGGAATGAAAGCGGCCCGCCACTTATGGACAGAAAGGTTGTGATCATACGGGACAAGGATCTCGCTGTCGTACCAAGCGGATCCTACCGCGGTGGCATAAAGACCCGCGTTGATGTTCTTCTGCCATTCCGGGGAACCAGCTGCAATACTTTGCACAGCACCGGCCTTGACGAGCTTCTGCCACATCGAGAACACTTGAACCGCCTTAGGTGAATCAATATCTACTTTCCAATTGTTACCTGACCCCTGGAACGGAACGCACCCCGCTTGCCACAACAGGCCAAACATCCATTGACCATCATTGTTTGAGAAATAAGAGAAATATTTCGAAGGATCAAGCTTATGGAACTCTAATGCCTCTTGTTGAAACTGACTCCAAGTGGTTGGAACCTTCAGATGATACTTGTTGAACAGCGAACTCTGGTAGAAGAGCCCCATCGGACCCGTGTCTTCTGGAATTCCATACACGTGGGAACCAACGGACACCTGATTCCAGGTCCACGGCGTGAAGCGACTCTTTAGCTGAGATACCCATGGAGAGATGTCCTGCAGTGCGCCTGTTGCGATGTACTCAGGCATGACATCGAATTCAAGCATGACAACGTCCGGAATACCACTGCCCGCCTGTATTACGGTGCTAAATTTCTGGTACTCGGTCGCACCTGCGCCTGCATCCACCAAATGAACCTTGATGTTCGGATAGTATTTTTCAAAAATATCGACTTCTTTTTGCGCATTGGGAACCCAGGACCACCACGTCAGCGTTGCCTTGCCGTTATATTGGGGTAATGGCAGCCCATCAACCATCTTTACGGACGCTGAACCTGCGGCGGTCTGATTCGTAGCGGTTGACGTTTGGCCGGACGACGTGCCACAACCAGCGGCAAGGACCGCCAACGCCCCAGTCATCGAGCCGACCACCGCTGTCTTTTTGTGTAGCTTTTTCATACGGACAACGCCCCCTTTTTTAAAGTCATACGTACAACTCAGGTGAAGACCCATTGACGACTCCGAACCCAACGAACACCCCCTCAAATATTTTAGACCCATGCTCAACAATGCCTGCTCTCAACCTCTGAATGCGCTTTCTATGTACAGAATAAACAAACATCTCAGCTTCGTCAATAACAAATTTATATCATGATTAATTATTTTATTTTTTATTAAATCAATCTCTGGCCCCACGCCCGTAGATCACGCGCACTTTGATGTCCTGATCGTAGTGCCCGAATCTCCGGCCAAAAATGGTCATCCCACCCACGTGGCGCGCGTGCTCCGGCACCGAGAATCGCAGCGGAATGGCATGCCCCCGAAACGGCTGCAGATCCTCAATGGTCACGTCTGAGATTTTGCACCCGTCGATGAAGGTGCCTTCGTGGTTCACGCGGACGAGTTTCAGATGTCCGTACTGGTTGAGATGCGGCGGCCACCAGCTCGGATTCTGCCGGCCGCGCTCGTCTCCGAAATCGCCCGGGCTGGTCCAGTAGCCGATGTCCACGCCGTTAATGGAGAAGTGAATGTCGGAGGGATAGTCGTTGTTGTACGACGGCGCCTCGGAGGCCAATTCCGCGATAATCTGAATTTCCTCCACCGGCCTGTCCGTGCGAATGAAGTTCGGGATCCAGTACTCCAGATACCCTTTCGTAAGCCACACAATCTCGGCGTCGATGTGCTGCGGGTCGGCGAAGTAGCGCGGATCGTCAAACGTGCCGATGATGGTCTCGGCCGTGGCCAGGCCGCAGGTGGGCCACACCTCGAACGACACATAGTGGCCCACACGGATGTCCACCTCGTACACGTCCTGGTCTTTCGTCTCCGGGGCGAGTTCCACGAGGATCTTCTGTTCGTTGACGTAGCAAAACTTCTGCAGCCCGTGGCGCGCCCCCGCCGTCTCTGTGACCACGAGTCCGCATTCCTCGAGCTTTCGGACGTGCTGCGTCACCGCGCCGTTCGTGATCCCAAGCCGTTTGGCGATCTCGTCCATGTTCAGCCGCCCATGTTCGAGCAAGAGCTCCAGCAGCGCGACGCGGACCTCCGAACCCAGCGCCTTGAATAGCGGCAAGCCCGACCGCAACTCCTTGATGTGAATCACCCTATCACCCACCCCGGCCGTTATCTTCACATGAGTATAAAACAAACCGAGGCCCTGCGGCAGCGGGCGACAGGGCGACACCTCAGAACATGTTGGTCTCGTTCAACAGTCGAAGCATGGTGTAGCGGTTCCTGAGCTTGTGCGCGCGCTTCAAGCTCGCCGACACAAGGCTTCGTTCCACGCCCAGTTCGGATGGCTCCGCCGGGGCGCCAATGCGGCGCATGAGCGACCGGACGTGATCGCCGGACGGAATCGACGCCAGAATCGCGCGCACCTCTTCCTCGCGCCCCGCAAGGGACGCCCACGGCGCCTGTCCCGCACGCACGGCCTCCGCGACCGCGTCCTCCACGTGCGCGTGATAGACGTCCGCGATCACGCCGCACGCCGCGGCCACCTTGAGGCCATGGAGGATCTGGCGCCTGCCGGATCGAAGGAACTCCATCTCCCAGTCGTGCGACAGATGGTGTTCTCCGCCGGACGCCGGATGGGACTGCCCGAACAGGAGCATCACAATCCCGGACAGGATGAGCGCCTCCATCAGGCTGCGAATGGCGTCGGTCCGCGCGCGGGCGAGGCCGTCCGCCTGCGCCACGGCCATCTCCAGCGCTTCGCGCGTGAGCCCCGCCAGATGGGCGCAATACGGCTCCCCCGCCGCGATGGCCCCGAACGCCCAGTCCGCGAGCGAGGTGGATTTGCCGATCACGTCGCCGAAGCCCGCCCACACGAGTTCCCTCGGCGCCCGTTCGAGAACGTCCGTGTCCGCGAAAAGCGCGATGGGCGCCTGCGTCTGGTAGGTCGTCTTGATGCCGCGCACGATGAGCGGCGCGCCAGCGGACGTGAATCCGTCGACCGACGGCGCCGTCGGCACGCTCACGAACGGAATTCGCATCTTGTAACTCGCAAACCGGGCGATGTCGTGGAGCGTGCCCGAGCCCACCGCCACGAGCGCCTCGACGTCCGTGCCCGCCGCGATAAGCGCCTGAACAATGGATCGCTCGTCCGCCACCACGTCGCCCTGGGCATTCGGCTCGATGAGGCAGGCCGTCCACAACACGCCGAGGTCGGTCAAGCCCTGGGCGAGAGCATCGCCCGCCGCCGCGCGGGTGTGCTCATCCATTACGAGAACCACGCGCCGGTATCGGGCTTGGATCCACGCCGCGGCGTTTGCCAAAGCTCCCGGTCCCACCTCGAGGTGTTCCAGCGGAATGGCTTGATGTCGCTGGCCGCACGGGCAGTCCGTCTCAAGCCTCTTGAGGTCATTCAAGCTCCATCTCACGCGCGTTCCCCCCAAAACAACGCGGGGCTGCGCCTTGGCAGCCCCACACCTTCGCTCAGCGACCGTACACCGCCTCGTTCCACCGAAGCTCGTTCGCAATCTGGCGCGGCGTCGAGTGCTCGTCAATGACGACGCACTCCACGCCCATCATGTCGGCGAGGTCCTGCAGTTGCTCCACCGTCACCCGATATGAGAACACCGTGTGATGCGCGCCGCCTGCGAGAATCCAGCTCTCGGCCGCCGACGCGAGCGACGGCAGCGGCTTCCACAAAACGCGCGCCACGGGTAACTTCGGCATCGGGCGATCCGGCTGAATGGCCTCCACCTTGTTCACCACCATACGGAAGCGATGGCCGAGATCGACGATGGTGGCCTGCACGGCGGGCCCGCCTGCGCCGTCGAACACCAGCCGCGCCGGATCCTCCTTGCCGCCGATGGAGAGCGGGTGCACCTCCACGCGCGGCCGCGTCGCCGCGATGGTCGGGCACACCTCCAGCATGTGCGCGCCGAGCACCATCTCGTTGCCCGGTTCGAAGTGGTACGTGTAGTCCTCCATGAAGGACGTGCCCTCGCCCTCGGCCAGGACCTTCAGCACGCGCACGAACGCCGCCGTCTTCCAGTCGCCTTCGCCGCCAAAGCCGTAGCCGTCGGCCATCAGGCGCTGCACCGCGAGGCCCGGCAGTTGCCGCAGCCCGTGCAGGTCCTCAAACGTCGTCGTGAATGCCTCGAAGCCGCCTTCCTCGAGGAAGGACCGAAGCCCAAGCTCGATGCGCGCCTGTTCGCGCACGGCGTCATGCAGCGGGCCGCCCTTCTCGCACCCCGGCGCGAACTCGTAGAGCGTCTGGTATTCATCGATGAGCCGGTCGATCTCGGCCTCCGACACCGCCCGCACGCGCTCGGCGAGATCGCCCACGCCGTAGCCGTTTACGGACCAGCCAAACCGCGCCTCGGCCTCCACCTTGTCGCCTTCCGTGACGGCAACCTGGCGCATGTTGTCCCCGAAGCGCGCGACTTTGAGCCCCCGGCTCACAGCCGCCGCCACCGCCGTCAGGGCCCATCTGCGGATCCTCTTCGCCACCTCCGGGTCCTGCCAGTGGCCAACAATGACCTTGCGCGGCATGCCGAGGCGAGTCACCATGAACCCAAACTCCCGGTCTCCGTGCGCCGACTGGTTCAGGTTCATGAAGTCCATATCAATCGTGTCCCACGGGATATCCCGGTTGAACTGCGTGTGCAGGTGCAACAGCGGCTTTTGCAGCGCCATCAGGCCGCGAATCCACATCTTCGCCGGCGAAAACGTGTGCATCCACGCGATCACGCCCGCACAAGCGTCGTCCGCCGACGCTTCGAGGCACAGCCTGCGAATCTCGTCCGCATCCTTCAAAACGCCCTTCCAGCGCAGAACATGCGCGTTGCCGACGGCCGCCTGGAGCGCCGGCACCATCTCTCGCGCATGCGCTTCCACCTGGGCGAGAGCCTCTTCCCCGTACAGGTGCTGACTGCCCACCACAAACCAGAATTCATAAGCCGGCATCTTCATCCAACCATCTCTCCCATCGACTCGTCCGGACACCTCAGTGCGCCGCCGCGCCGGGTTGACCGTAATACGCGTTCTTTCCATGCTTGCGCTGATAGTGCTTGTCAAGCAAGAACGAATCCATCTGCGCCTCGCCGCCCGCAAGAAGCAGGGTGTCGCGCGCCATCCGCGCCACCACCTCGAGCACCACGGCGTGATACACGGCCTCCGCCGGGTCCTTCCCCCACGTAAACGGCGCATGGTTCGCAAGAAGCACCGCCGGCATCGCGACGGGATCCAGCCCGCGCGCGCGGAACGTCTCGACAATCACCCGTCCCGTCTCGAGCTCGTAGCCGCGCTCCACCTCGTCCTTCGTCAGCGGCCGCGTCACGGGCACATCCCCGTAAAAGTAGTCCGCGTGCGTCGTGCCGAGCGCCGGGATGGGGCGCCGCGCCTGCGCCCACGCCGTCGCGGCCGGGGAATGCGTGTGCACAATGCCGCCAATGGATTCAAACGCCTTGTACAGCTCGAGGTGCGTCGGCGTGTCTGACGACGGCCGCAAATCGCCCTCCACGACGCGTCCGTCGAGATCGACCACCACCATGTGATCGGCAGTCAGCTCGTCGTATGGCACGCCGCTCGGCTTGATGACCACGAGGCCGTCCTTGCGAGAAATGCCGCTCACGTTCCCCCAGGTGAAGGTGACAAGACCGTGCTTGGGCAGGGCCAGGTTCGCCTCGAGGACCGCTTCTTTCAGTTCCCTCAGCATGTCTTCACCTCTTCCTGCGCCACGGCGCTCTTGATGCGCTTCAGCACCTTCATCACGTTGTTTTCGCCGCGGCCGAAGTAGTCGTACAAGCGCGCGTACTCGCGGTACAGCTCGTCGTACACCTTGACGGCGCTCGGGTTCGGAACGTACGGCTTCTCGCGCACGCTGCCCATCTCCCGCGCCGCTTCCTCAATGGAGTCGTATCCGCCGCGCGCCTTCCCCGCCGCCACAGCGCCAAACATCGCCGCGCCGAGCGCCGGCGCCTGCGTCGATGCGCCGATGTAGATGGGCATGTTGAGCACGTCCGCGTAGATCTGCATCATCAGCGCGTTCTTCTGCGCAATCCCGCCGCACGCGTACATCTCGTCGACCGGCACGCCGCTCGCCCGGAAGGTCTCGACAATCATCCGCGTGCCGTACGCCGTCGCCTCGATCAGCGCCCGGTAGATATCCTCTGGCTTCGTGGCGAGCGTCGCGCCGATTAGAAGACCCGTGAGGTCCGCGTCGACGAGCGTGGATCGGTTCCCATTCCACCAGTCGAGTGCGAGAAGGCCCGTCTCGCCCGGTCTCAGCTTCGCCGCCTTGCGCGTCAGGAGATCATGGATGCCGATGCCCTCGCGACGCGCTTCGTCCCAGTACGCCGGCGGTACCCCGTTTTCAATCCACCACTCGAAGTGGTCTCCGACGCAGGACTGCCCAGCCTCATACCCCATGTACCCCGGAATGATGCCATCCTCCACCACGCCGCACATGCCTGGCACCGCGCGCTCCTCCGTCCCCAACAGGACGTGGCAGGTCGACGTGCCGATGATCATCAGCATCTTGCCCGGCTCGGTGATCCCGACTGCCGGCATCGACACGTGCGCATCCACGTTGCCCACGGCCACCGGCGTCCCGGGCAAGAGCCCGATGCGGCGCGCCATCGCCTCCGTCAGCTCTCCTGCCCGCGATCCGATGGGCAGGATGGGCCCCCAAAGCTTCTCCTCCACGACGTGCTCCAGGCGCGGATGAAGAGCCTTGAAGAAGTCGCGGCTCGGATACCCCGTCCGCTTGTGCCAGATGGACTTGTACCCCGCCGGGCACGAGCTGCGCACGAGCTTACCCGTCAGTTGCATCACGATCCAGTCGGTCGCCTCCACCATGGCGTCCGCCGCATCGTAGATCTCCGGCGCCTCGTCGAGGATTTGCCAGATCTTCGGGATCATCCATTCCGACGAGATCTTGCCGCCGTAGCGCGCGAGAAACGCCTCCCCGCGCTCGCGCGCAATCTCGTTCAACTTGTTCGCTTCGTCCTGCGCGGCATGGTGCTTCCAGAGCTTCACGTACGCGTGCGGATGCCGTTCAAAGCGCGGCTCCAAGCAGAGCGGCGTGCCGTCGGCCCGAATCGGAAGCATCGTACAAGACGTGAAGTCGATGCCGATGCCGATCACGTCCTCCGGCCGCACGCCCGACTCGCGGAGAAGCCGAGGAATCGTCTCCTCGAGGACCTCCACATAATCGCGCGGATGCTGGAGCGCCCAGTCGGGTTCCAGGCGCGTCACCCCATCCGGCAGGTACTCGTCCATCACGCCATGCGTGTACTGCTTGACGGCCGTCGCAATCTCGCGACCTGTCCCAATCTCGACCAACACGGCGCGCCCGGACTGCGTCCCGTAGTCCACGCCAATCGAATATTTGCCCATATCCATCCCCACATTCCTTCGCGCATTCAGAGGGTGGAACCGCAGACATCACCTCAATTGTACTTACAAGGTCGATCGAGCACAATGAGTTATTCGGACAAGTCGAGGTCAAAAATGGGCCCGCTTTGCGCGTTCGTGCGCCTCTCGCTGCGACGGCGACACCCCGCTCCCCGAAGCCATCCAGATGGATTCAATCTCTTCCAGGGAACGGTTTTTCGTCTCCGGCACCCAGGCCGTCACGAACAGCACCCCGAGGATGTTGATGACCGCAAAAATCCAGAAGGTATAGGCGCCGCCGAGATCGTTCAGCAACACCGGCGTAAACTGGCCGATGGCCCAGTTGGCTCCCCACAGGAAGATGGTCGCCACGCCTGCCGCACGGGCACGCAGGTGGTTCGGAAAGATTTCCGGAATCATGATCCAAGGAATCGGACCCATCGACACACTGAACGCCGCCGTGAACCCCATGATGAACAGCACGAGCCAGAACCCGTTGTGAACGTGCAGGTAAAAGGTCAAGCCCATCAGCGCCATGAAGATGGCCATCAGCGCGGAGCCGACGATCATGAGCGGCTTTCTGCCGACGCGATCGATGAGGACGACCGCGACAACGGTAAATACAACCCACATGGCGCCGAAGAACGCTTGAATCTCGAAATCGGAGTTGAGGCTGAAGCCCACCATCCTGAAGATTTCGGGGCCGTAATACGTCACGGCGTTCATGCCGATGATTTGGTTGAACAGCGCAAGAAGAATCCCGACACCCAGCGCCTTGCGCCACCCGGGCTTCAGAAGATCCCGGATGCTTGCAGCGCTTTCACTCGCAATCGATTCGCGAATGGACTCGAGTTCACGTTGACCAGCACTCGTTCCATTGATGCGCACCAAGATCCGCAGCGCCTCGTCGATCCGGCCGACCTTCGTCAACCACCGCGGACTTTCCGGCGCAAACAAAAGGACGAAGAAGAAAATCGCCGCTGGCACCGAGCCGAGCCCTAGCATCCAGCGCCAACCTGTGTGCACGTCCCAGGCAACCGATCCGGAGCGCTGAATCAGGTAGTTGGTCAGGTAGGTCAGAAAGATGCCGATGATGGTGAGCAACTGATAGAGCGACGATAGGGCCCCGCGGATGTGCGTCGGCGCACACTCGGAAATATAGGTGACCGAGAGCGCCGATCCCATGCCGATGCCGAGACCGCCGACGATTCGGGCAAGAATGAGCGTGGTGACATCCGACGAGATGGCAGACACAAACGCCGCGATCGCGAACAACACAGCAGCCGTCATGAGAACCTTGCGGCGCCCGACGCGATCGCTCAAGAAACCGGATACGGCCACGCCGATGACGCCGCCGATCATGATGCTGGAGATCACCAATCCCTGCATGAAAGGTGAGAGGTGATAGAGCGTTTTCAAGAAACCGATGGCACCGGAAATCACAGCGGTATCGTAGCCGTAGAGCAGCCCTCCCATTGCGGCCGCCAGCGAGATGGTCACCGCGTAGGCACGAGAGCCTTGCGTCTGCTGAGTGGACATGGCGCACCTCCTCCAAGCTGTGGGCACGACGTCGGCCGAAAAAATGTCCGGACAACGATGTTTAAAATCTATAATGTACGTACAACTTGTAGAATAAAGCGGTTTCTTGTCTTTGTCAATGCGCTTTCATGCGCACAAATGAGGAAGACCGGCCGCCGCGAGGCCGGTCAACTCATCGATGCATGCAAGTCGTGGGATACTGGCCGCGAGTCTCACGCGGTGCCGACGGCCACCGGTGCCGTCGAACTTCGAATCACCAGCTTGGGCTCGTACACGATGGACCCTGGTTCCTCAGCGTCGCGCTTCCCGCGCTCAATGGCACGCATCACCCACTTCGCCGCGTCCAGCCCCATCTGCGTCTTCGGGTGCTCCACCGTCGTTAGCTTGATCTCCGTCG
>NZ_BAAJPH010000120.1:0-4188 GCF_057538885.1 Alicyclobacillus sp. CIJ1
CGAGGTCTCCCACCGCCTGCCGGATGGTATGCCGGCTGACGCGGAACATCTTGATGAGTTCATTTTCCGAGTAGATCTTCTGCCCGGGTTTCACCTTCCCCGTGCGGATCCACTCCCGGATTTGCTCTTTGACCATGACGTACTTTGCCTTTCCATCTCCCCGCATGCGTCACCCCCCCTTGTAAAAAAGGGATGCCGGAAGGCATCCCTATGTTCCAGCTTTGTACATTTGCAACTTCCTTATTGCTGCAAGTACGCATTCACGTTGCTCTTCGTCACAATCGTTACACCCGTGTCCACCTCGGGTGGTACGGGGTCAACGCCAGACTGTTGCCAGTTGGCGACAGGATGTACTAGGTTGTGATGAATCGCAAACAAATCCATGAGGCCCCAGAAGCCCATGTTCCATGTGCCCTGCGCGACCGTTGCGGTAATTTGTCCACTCTTGATCGCGTTCAGCGTCGCTTTGTCTGTGTCGAACGACACGATCTTCACCTTGCCTGTTTTTCCCGCTTCTTGCACGGCGGTCGCAGCACCGGTGCCCTCGTCAGCCTCGGTACAGAAGATACCCGCAAGATTTGGATAAGTCTGGAGCAACGCAGAGGTGACCTGAGCGGTTTTGATTTGGTCAGAGTTTCCGTTCTGGACAGCGACGACCTTAATGCCTGGATATTTTGCGGCCATTTCCTCCTTGAATCCCTGCACACGTTGGTCCAAGTTCAGCTCTCCCGGGGTAGTAATGACTGCTACTTCGCCATGGCCACCGAGAGCTTGTCCTAGATAATCCGCGGCCTTCTGCCCGGCTTCGATGTTGCTCGTCCCGAGGTAAGCGTACCGCTTGCTCTGCGGCGCGTCCGAGTCGAAGCTAATGACAGGAATGCCCGCCGCAATGGCTTGGTTGATCACGGGCGTCATAGCCTGGGCGTTAATTGACGTCACTAAAATCCCCGCGGGATGCTTCGCGATGACCTGTTGCATGGTCGTAACTTCTTGGTTGATATCATACTGAGGAGCTCCAGTAAATACCGCCTTCACGCCAAGGTCTTTGGCGGCCGCCTGCATGCCGGCGAAGCATCCCTTCCAGTACTCGATACCTGACAAGAACGTCACCATGTAGTACGTTTCGCTCGATGAACCCTGGAACGCTGAGGAGCTGCCACCGGTCGAACCGGACGAAGTGGACGAGTTTCCGCCGCCTGTCGAGCAACCCGTCGCAGCCAAGACGATCGACGCAGCAGCTGCCGCAACCGCCGCGTATTTCTTTCCCGATTTCCAGTTGAACCGTTTCATGAGCGTACCCCCTTCTTAAGCTCTCGTCAATTTGCCTTTTTCCTGTGGGTCAGGACGTCTAACGTCACCGCAGCAATCAAAACGAAGCCTGTAACAAGGCTCTGCCAATAAACGGATACGTTCAACAGCACCAACGCATCGTTTACGATGCCCACGAGCACGCTACCGAGCAGTGCTCCGAGGACGGTACCCTCACCTCCCGTCAAGCTGGCACCGCCGATGATACACGCAGCAATCGCCTGAAGTTCCATACCCTGCCCAGCGGTCGGTGCAGCTACGCTGAACCGCGAGAGTGTCAGAATTCCCGCGATGCCCGCCAATAGAGCGGTGAAAATGTAGATCCAAACCTTTACCTTGGAGACTCGAATACCAGACAAGTACGCAGCCGCTTCGTTGCTGCCGATGTAGTACACCTTACGAGCAACGACTGCACGCCTCATGATGAAGTCGGAGACAACAACCACGACCGCCAGAATCCAGATGAGAACGGGAATGCCCAGCAAATTGCCCTGACCAAGGTAGAGAAACGACTTCGGTACACCCGTGACGGACAACGGCGCACCCTGGGTCACGACGTAAGCCACACCTTGGACCACGCCCTGCATACCGAGAGTCATGATGAACGGATTGATCTTGACCTTGCCGATAAATAGACCTGTAATCAGCCCGGAGCACAGGCTGGCCAACAGACCCAGGATTGCTGCCAGCCAAATGTTCACGCCGTTCAATGCCAAACTTCCCGTGACCACACCTGCCATGGACATCACAGAGCCGACCGACAGATCGAAGCCTCCAGACACGAGCGCCACCGTCATGCCCACCGATACAATGGCCGTCATGACGATGCTCAAAATGGTCGTGACGATGTTATCAACGCTCAGAAAAGACGACGACATGAACGACAAAATGACGCAAAGAGCCACGATCACGAGAACAATGGTAAGCTCTCGAATGCGGGCGACTCTTCGAAGCCATGTCTCGCGTGCTTTGTCGACGTTGACAGGAGCAGTGTCTACTGGTTGCATGTTCTCACCCCACAGCAGTTTCCTTGTGCAAGCCAGATGCGTATTCCATGATGGTTTCGTCGTTCATTTGCGATCCGCTTAGGATACCCGCCACAGTACCGTTATGGACGACCATGACTCGATCGCTGAGCCCCACGATTTCAGGTAGTTCCGAAGAAATCACGATAATGCCGATGCCCTCGTTGGCTAACCTTCGCAACAGTTGATGAATCTCCGCTTTCGCACCTACGTCGATACCACGCGTGGGTTCATCTAGAATGAGGACGCGCGGTTGACGCGATATCCATTTTCCAATCATGACTTTCTGCTGGTTGCCGCCGCTCAGGCTTCCGACAAGCTGCTCATCGTCCTTCGCTTTCACGCGGAGATCCCGAATGACCGATGTAGCAAGGTCCCTTGCTCGACCGCGCTGAAGTAAGCCACGCTTTGAAAGATAATCCAGATGCGTGACCGCTACGTTGTCACGGATTGACATTTTGAGGAACAAACCTTGTTCCTTTCGATCTTCCGTGAGGTAGTACAAGCCATGTCGCATCGCGTCCTGGACCGTATGGATCCGAACGGCCTGTCCGTCCATCACGATTTCCCCAGACGTCCTCGGATCGATCCCTGCGAGTGCACGCATCATTTCAGTTCGCCCAGAGCCGACAAGGCCGAACACTCCTAGAATTTCACCCTTATACAGCTCAAACGACACGTGCCTACACTTCGGACCGGCATTCAGATTTTGCACCTTGAGCAAGATGCGAGGCTCCGGTTTCCCCTTGTCTGGATAAATCCTCTCGATGGAGCGACCCACCATCATGCGAATGACTTCGTCCGAGTCCGTTTGCGAAGTCTCAACAGTTCCGATAAGCGCTCCGTCCCGAAATACAGTGATACGGTCTGAAAGTTGGAATATCTCGTCAAATTTGTGGCTCACATAGATGACACCCTTGCCTTTGGACTTCAACTCCCTTAGCACGTCAAACAGGCGAGCAGCGTCCTCTACACTTAGTGCAGACGTGGGTTCGTCGAAGATATACACATCCGCGTCTGTCACAAGCGCTTTCACAATTTCCACAATCTGCTGCTGAGAAACACTCAAGTTCTTCACGACATCTGTCGGAGAAAAGCCAACATGAAACCTATCGAGGTAGCGCTCACAGAGCTCATACATCTGTTGACGCCTCATGAATCCCATGCGCGTCGGCGGTTGTCCCACGAGAATGTTCTCCATGACAGAGATGTCCGGAAATAGACTCAGCTCCTGATGCACAATGGCGACTCCCAAGCGGCGAGCATCCACTGGGGAGTGTAGCTTTACCGCTCGACCCGCAATGTGTATTTCGCCTGCGTCAGGTTGCAATGCTCCTGTGACGATTTTCAGGAACGTCGACTTTCCTGCCCCGTTTTCGCCCATCAGCGCATGGATTTCGCCTTCTAAAAGCTCGAACGAGACATTGTCGAGCGCCACGGTACCCGGGAACTCTTTGCGAATGCCTTTGGCCTCAAGCAAGGTCCGAGTCAAGCACATCACCCCCTGCTATCTTGTACGCATATCCGTACAAGTTGGGTCAAACAAACGACGCGTTATATGGTGAAACCGGATTCACGTCTGCATCCTACCACAACACCGAGGCTACGCTCAAGAGCTTTTCGTATTTGTACGCACATTTCATCTAGAGACCGTATCTTCTGCAGACACCATTGAAAGTTCAATCTGCCACTTGCCTCGTCGACCCACGCACGACCAGCTTGGGCTCGTACACGATGGACCCTGGTTCCTCAGCGTCGCGCTTCCCGCGCTCAATGGCACGCATCACCCACTTCGCCGCGTCCAGCCCCATCTGCGTCTTCGGGTGCTCCACCGTCGTTAGCTTGATCTCCGTCG
>NZ_BAAJPH010000121.1:0-1059 GCF_057538885.1 Alicyclobacillus sp. CIJ1
CCAGCTTGGGCTCGTACACGATGGACCCTGGTTCCTCAGCGTCGCGCTTCCCGCGCTCAATGGCACGCATCACCCACTTCGCCGCGTCCAGCCCCATCTGCGTCTTCGGGTGCTCCACCGTCGTTAGCTTGATCTCCGTCGCCTCCGCTAGGTACGAGTCGTCGTACCCCACCAGCGACATCTCCTCCGGCACCCGGATCCCAAGCTCCCGCAGCACGTCCAGCACCTTCACCGCCAACTGGTCGTTGTAACACACAATCCCCGTCGGCCGCTCTTCCTCGCGCTCCAGCTCCGCCCGCACCCGACGCACAACTTCCTCGCCCAGCTCCTCCGTCCGGTATGTGATGAGCCACTCCGGCTTCACCGACACCCCTGCCTCCCGGCACGCGTCCATGAACCCCTGCATCCGGTACACGCCCTGCAAGTCGTCCGTCTTGAAGATCCCCATCAGCTTCCGATGCCCAAGCTCCAAGAGGTGGTGCGTCGCCATCCAGCCGCCCTTCTTGTCGTCCATGATGATGTGCGGCGGATCCAGCTGCGGATAGTACTGGTTGATCATCACATACGGGATCTTTCGCTGCTCCAACTCCAGGTAGTACCGGATGTTCGGATTGTACGTGCTCGACTCCGTCGGCTCCACGATCAGCCCCGCAATCGGACGCTGCAACATCGACTCGAGGCACTGCGCCTCTTTCGACAGGTTGTTGTACGTGCACGCCAGAATCAGCGAATACCCCTTGTTCGTCACGTACGACTCAATGCCGCGGATGATGGTTGGAAAGATGTAGTCCGAGATGTACGTCGTGATCACGCCGATGTACCTGCGCGCTTCCTGGCTCTCCCCCGACACCCGCTCCTCCTGCGGAAAGGCGCAGAACGTCCCGGCCCCCTGTTCCCGGTACAAAAGCCCTTCGTGCACGAGGTCTCCCACCGCCTGCCGGATGGTATGCCGGCTGACGCGGAACATCTTGATGAGTTCATTTTCCGAGTAGATCTTCTGCCCGGGTTTCACCTTCCCCGTGCGGATCCACTCCCGGATTTGCTCTTTGACCATGACGT
>NZ_BAAJPH010000122.1:0-52783 GCF_057538885.1 Alicyclobacillus sp. CIJ1
CGAGGTCTCCCACCGCCTGCCGGATGGTATGCCGGCTGACGCGGAACATCTTGATGAGTTCATTTTCCGAGTAGATCTTCTGCCCGGGTTTCACCTTCCCCGTGCGGATCCACTCCCGGATTTGCTCTTTGACCATGACGTATTTGGCGGGAGAAGCCATGCCCACATCACCATTTCCCATTCTATGGATTGGTCATTCGCGTTCGCTTTCGATAGATTTGTTCGTGATGTTTTGACAGCGAAACCGTATTCGTTCCTTCACACTCCCAGATACCACTCGATACAGTAGCATACTGCCATGAGGGTGACGACGTTGAAGGCTGCTATGCCACAAAATCCTCGAATCTGCGTCATCGCTGAGCCACTTTTCGTGATCCCCTACAACATGTATACCACATACGCGTCCGTCTACATGTTGCAGGCGGGGTTGACAAGTGTGGACCTCGGGTGGCTCACTACGATGAACCTCGTCGTACAAATGCTCTCGGCGCTGGTGAGCGGATACGCGACGGATCGCATGGGGCGCAAAAAGGCGCTTTGGGTGACCGATGTCGTCAGCTGGTCCTGCGCCACACTCCTCTGGGCCGTATCGCACAGCTGGTGGAGCTTCGCGCTCGCGTTCTTCCTCAACGGCTTTCAGCGGATCTCAACCACGGCGTGGTATTGCCTGTTGACGGAGGACACCCCCGCCGATATGCGCTCGCGCGTCTTCACCGCACTTCAGGTGGTCGCGACTATCGCTGGCTTCTTCTCCCCCATCGCGGGGTGGCTCGTCCATCGCACAGGCGTGGTCCTTGGCACGCGTTTGCTTTACCTCTACGCCTTCGCCAGCATGACCACGATGATCGCCATTCGCCATCGGGGACTTCGCGAGACGAGCATCGGTCTTACCCGAATGGCCGAGACGAGGCGGTTCCATCTTCGACACGAGTTGCGCCGAATTCGTACGGCTGTCAAGTCCCTGTCGCGCAACCGTACGCTGATGTGGCTGTTTGGCGTATACGTCATGTGGAACGTGCAGATCTCCGTCCGAACCACCTTCGTCACGGCGTACCAAATGGACGCTCTCCACATCCCGCCGTCCTTCATGGGCCTGCTCCCAGCCCTCTCTTCGCTCGTCATGGCCGTCTGCCTCGCGACGTTCGCGCGGCGTTTTCACGACGATCACGGCTATCACTGGATGCAGGCCGGGCTAGGACTCTTGTCCGCGGCCATGATTCTCCTGGCGTTCTCGGCACCGAGGTCCGTTGCGCCGACGATCATCGCAACAGCCCTCACCGCCGCAGGCACAGTATTCGCCAACCCCTTCGTGGAGTCCCTCGTGGCCAACGCCATGGACGACGCCGAACGTTCGACCATGCTTGCGGTTCTCAACGTGTTGATTTTGCTCTCCAGTTCGCCGTCCGGGGCCATCGCAGGCTACCTGTACGCATGGAATCCGCGCACGGCGCCTGTCGTCGCGGCGCTGGCGCTCGTCGCGAGCCTTGTGTGCGCCGAGGCCGCCCGTCGCGCTCGTCGCCGCCTGCCGACCGGGTGATGGTCACAGAACTTTGCGCCGTGATCGCGTCATCTTGGCGCATCTCTACCCAGCCATTCACCCGCATGATATCATCAACTTGTTCGTATAACATTTCTATCTTTCCTCAAAGAAAACGCATACATCTCTGCAGAAAGGGTGTTTCTCGTTGCCGCCAGAAACGTGGAACCCACGCCCCCACTTATCCGTACAACTCCACGATCCCTTCTGGTCTCGCTACCAACAACTCGTGCGCGAGACGGTGCTCCCGTACCAGTATGAGATCCTGAACGATCGCGTCCCTGGCGTGGAGCCGAGCGGGGCCATTCGCAACTTCCGCATCGCCGCAGGCCTTGAGACCGGTGAGTTCACGGGCATGGTGTTTCAGGACAGCGATGTGGCGAAGTGGCTGGAGGCCGTCGGCTACGCGCTCAAGACGAAGCGCGATCCGGAACTTGAGCGCATGGCGGACGACGTGATCGACTTGGTGGTGGCGGCGCAACAGCCGGACGGGTATCTCAACACGTACTTCACCATCAAGGAGCCGGGCAAGCGCTTCACGAATCTCATGGACTGTCACGAGCTCTACTGCGCGGGGCACATGATGGAGGCAGCCGTCAGCTACTACGAGGCGACGGGCAAGCGCAAGCTGCTTGACGCCATGTGCCGGTTCGCGGACCTCATCGCTGACACATTCGGACCCGGTGAAGGCCAGATTCACGGCTACGACGGGCACCAGGAAATCGAGCTGGCGCTCGTGAAGCTCTACGGCGTGACCGGAGAGCGGCGCTATCTCGATCTCGCCCGCTACTTCCTCGACGCCCGCGGCACGGAGCCGAATTTCTTCCTCGAAGAATGGGAGCGGAGAGGGAGAAAGTCGTTCTGGTGGCCGTGGATGAAGGAGCCGGACCTCGCCTACCATCAAGCGCACAAGCCGGTGCGCGAGCAGGATGTGGCGGTGGGCCACGCGGTTCGCGCGATGTACATGTACACGGCGATGGCGGACATCGCGCGGCTCACGGGCGACGAGACGCTGGCCAAGGCGTGCGAGCGGCTATGGGAAGATGTCACGCGGCGCCAGATGTACGTCATCGGAGCGGTGGGATCGACCCATCAGGGCGAGGCCTTCACGTTTGACTACGATCTCCCGAACGAGACGGCGTATGCGGAGACGTGCGCCTCGGTGGGCCTCATCTTCTTCGCCAAGCGCATGCTGGAACTCGCTCCCCGGTCCGAGTACGCCGATGTCATGGAGCGCGCCCTGTACAACACGGTCATTGGCAGCATGGCGCAGGACGGCAAGCACTACTGCTATGTGAATCCGCTCGAGGTATGGCCGCGCGCGAACGAGGAGAATCCGGACCGCCGACATGTCCGCCCAACGCGCCAGGCCTGGTTTGGCTGCGCGTGCTGCCCGCCCAATGTGGCGCGCCTTCTGATGAGCCTCGGGGACTACGTGTATTCGTGGCACGAAGCGGATCGAACCCTGTACGTCCACCTTCACATCGGCAGTTCCGTCGAGTGGGATCTGGATGGTTCGCGCGTGCAGGTGGCGCTCGTGTCCGGCCTGCCTTGGCGAGGCGAGACGTCTCTTCGCGTGTCCATGAGCGACGGGCCCCGCCGCTTCGCCGTCGCCGTCCGCATCCCAGGTTGGTGCGCGGGAGAGCCGAGCCTTCGCGTGAATGGCAAACCCATCGCAGAAAGCGAGGTGTGCTTGAAGAATGGCTACGCCGTGATCGAGCGCGCATTCACAGACGGCGACGAGGTGGCGCTCGAATTCCCCATGGAGGCGCGATGGGTCGTCGGCCATCCGGAACTGCGCGCCGTAAGCGGCATGGCGGCCATCGAACGCGGTCCGCTTGTGTACTGCGTGGAGGAGGCGGAGAACGGCCCCAACCTCGCCGCGCTGTCGGTCGATCTCGGCGCACCCCTCGCGGAGGTGCCATGCCGAATTGCAGGCGTGGAGGCCGTGGCGCTGGAATGCGACGGATATCGGCGCGACGGCGCCGCCTTTCAGGACGGCGCCCTGTACCGACCGGTGACGGAGGAGTCCCGCCGGGAGCACAAGGTGAAGCTTCGCGCCATCCCGTATTTTCTCTGGGGAAACCGGGGACAGGGCGAAATGCGCGTCTGGCTCCGATGGCGCTGAAACGAAAGGCCCCCGCAAGCACTGAGGCCTGCGGGGGCGATGCCTCACTTGAAGACCTTGAACCGCTCCTCCACCGGCTGCACCTGCTTGTCGCGCGGCGCATTCTCCGGCGATCCGAACGGCATCTGCGCCACGAGCCGCCACGTCTCAGGCAGCTTCCACTCCGCCTTCACGCGATCTTCGACGACGTTGTAGTGCTGCAGGCTTGCGCCGTAGCCGTACGCCTCAAGCACCACCCAGACCGCGTATTGGTGCATGGCGTTGGTATGCTCGGCCCATACCGGGAACTTGTCCTGGTTGGCCGGGAACTTTTGCTGGAACGACTCGATCACGGCTTGATCTTCGAAGAAGAGTACTGTGCCGTAACCGCCCCGAAACCCCGCGAGCCTTGCCGAGACCGCCTCCCACTGATCCGGAGCTACGACGGCGCGCATCACGTCTTGGACGATGTCCCAGAACTTCTCGTGCGCCGCGCCCAGCAAAAGCACGAGCCGCGTCGACTGCGAATTGTACGCGGACGGCATATGTTTCACAATGTCCGCGAGGATTTGCTCCAGTTCCTGATCGGCGAGCGGCGACTTCTTTCCAACCGTGTGAATCGACCGGCGATCCCGAATGGCCGCAAGGAGTCCCTTCTCCGTCGTGACAGGCATGTGCATTCCCTCCACTCATCTCTCTTTGCTTTTGTAAGCAGGATACCACTCGTAAGCATATCCATTGTACCCCAGGCGCGCGTGAAAATCACCCGCGCGACGTCCCAGCGATGGCGCCGGGATGTTCATGGTATTCCCCGAACTGCGCGCTCGATGTGGCGTCATCAAAGCAAGAGCCACAAGAGCGTTTGCCCCTGTGGCTCAATGTGTCCCTTGTGACTCCGAATCTCACTTCACGGGCTGCGGCTCGTCCTCGGTGTCTGTCGGCGAGTCCGTGTCGGATTCCTCGTCGCCTGGCGACTCGGATGCCTCCGCGTCATCCTGCTGCGCAGACGCCTCGGGCTCCGCATCCACCACTTCCTCGGCTTCTGCCACGCTGTCCGCAATCTGGATGTCGTGTTCCAGGGCCTGCTCCACCGGACCCTCCGCCTGCGGTGCTCCGGTCAGCGCAGCGGGCTGAGACGCGGTCGATGCCGCTTCGGCCTGCGCGCGCCCCATGGTGACGGCGCCAGCCCCAGCCGCGGCCGCCTGCGCAAGCTTCGGCCGGCGGATGAAGAACGCCAGGACAAACGCGATGAAGCTTCCCCACGTCGCCCACCAGAACGCATCGTTGATGCCCATGATGGTGCTCTGCTGCTCAGCGAGGCCGTAGAGCACGTAGCGGGCCAGTTCCTCCGCCGCCTGCAGCGAGTTGTGCAGGTGGATCATGAAGTACTCGACGATGGTCTGATACGTCGTGTAGATGTAGTGGTTATTGACGGTCACCGTGTTTTGGAAGTTCGCATAATGCACCTTCGAGCGATCCGTCATAATGGTCACGAGCACCGCGGTGCCGACCGACGAGGCCACCGTGCGCGCCGTGTTGGCGGCCGACGTGCCGTGCCGGTACAAATGCCGCGGCAACTGGTTCAGGCCAGCCGTCTGCACCGTCATCGCGAGCAGCGACATGCCGAACATCCGCAGCGTGTAAAGCAGCATGATGTGGCCGTAGCCCGTCTGCGCATTCAGTTTTGTGAACTCCCACGTCGTCACGGTCGTGATGGCGAGCCCCACCACCGCGAGAGGACGGGCGCCGACGCGATCGAAGATTGCACCCGAGACGGGCGACATGATGCCCATCAGGATGGCCCCAGGCAGCATCATCAGGCCGGACTGCAGGGCCGTGTAGCCGCGGATGTCCTGGAGATAGATGGGCATGAGAATCATCGCGCCGAACATCGCCATGTTCACGATGCAACCCACAATGGTGGTCATGGTGAACACGTCGTACTTGAACACGCGCAGATCCAGCATCGGCTCCTTCGCCGTCAGCTCGCGCAGGATGAAGAACACGAGGAACACGCCGCCCACAATGAGCGAGACCTCGACGATGGTGTTCCCCCACCCCTTGCTCCCGGCTTCACTCAGGCCGTAGAGCAGGCTGACAAACCCGATGATGGAGAGCACGAAGCCCGGAACGTCGAGCTTCGGGCGCACCGGCTTCGCGACGTTGCGCAGCACGGCCACCGCCATGATGATGTCGATGAACGCGAGCGGAATGATGATCCAGAACAGCCAGCGCCACGACCAGTTGGTCACAATCCAGCCCGAGAGCGTCGGGCCCACGGCCGGCGCGAAGAACATCGCGATGGCCATCGTGCCCATGGCGCGCCCGCGCTGCTGCGGCGGGAACAGCTCGAGAATCACCGTCATGAGCAGCGGCATCATCACCGCGGAGCCGGAAGCCTGCACGATGCGCCCAAACACCATCACACCAAAGCTCGGCGCGATGGCACAGAGGAACGAACCGGCGAGAAAGAGCGACATGGCCGAAATGAACAACTGCCGCGTGGTGAAGGTCCCCATCAGGAAGGCCGTGATGGGGATGAGCACGCCGTTCGTCAGCATGTACGCGGTCGAAAGCCACTGCACCGTGTTGGCGTCCACGTTGAACGCCGACATCAGGTGCGGCAAGGCCACATTGAGCAGCGTCTGGTTCAGGATTGCGACGAACGCCCCAAAGATCATGACAATCATGATAGGCGTTCGATGCGGGTGTCCGTGCGCCGCCTCACCGCTTGGCGCGTGACTCGGCGCATTGGGCGAGGCCGGCACGACCGCCTGGGATGCGGTCGGTTGCAGCGAATCGTTCGACATACGCCTCACCTCTTACTTGTGGATGCGAACCGTCGCGCTCATGCCAGGAACCAAGCCACTGCCCGCCGTTGTGCCAATCGAAATCTCCACCGGAACGACTTGCGTGACCGGCGTGTAGTCCGCCGTGGTGCTCTGATTCGGAAGCAGCGAGAACGTGCTCGCCGTGGCGTCGCCAATCTGCGTCACCGTGCCGCTGATGGAGCCCGCCTTGCCGGCGACCCAGACGTCCACCTGGTCACCCACCTTGACGTTTTGCAGCTGGGTCTCCTTGATGTTCGCCACGATGTACAGGTGGTTCAAGTCATACGCGTACGCGAGCGGCGTGCCAGCGGCCACGAATTCGTTGTTCATGACCTCGTTCTGCGCAATCGTGCCGTTGGCCGGCATGTCAATCGGCACGTCCACCGTCTTGTTGCCAACTTGCGTCTGAATCTCGCCAATCTCGTCGCCCGCGCTAAACGTCGATCCGTTGGTGCCCTGCCAGTTGATGAGCTTGCCGCTCGCCGGTGCGGACACGACAATCTGGTTGCCCGCGACCTGCGCGTCATCCGTCTTGAGATACAACGTCGACTGGTTGTAGAAGTAATAGCCCGTGATCGCCGCAGCGATCAGCACGATGAGGATGATCAGGTTCACGAGGATCATCCTGCGGAACGTGGTGCCGGAATTGTTCGGCGTGGGGTTCGCGTTTGCGCTCATGCTGTACATCTCCTCCTCTTCTCTCTTCTCGATCTCGGCGCCGTCTCCGTGCACCGCGATCATTTTAGAGATTAGACCTTTTAACCACTATGTATATTTAACCTATTTAGGTGTATGAGTCAAGCGCCTAGAGTGGAAATTGTTTCAGTTCTGTGTACGAAGCGTGGTACAATGGGCGTAGAATGCCATTCTTCTGGCGAAAGGCGTGGCTCCGCGTGAGCGAATGGATCGTCATGAAGCAATGCGCGTCCTGCCGGGCGGTCAACCGCATTCGACTGGATCACGGCTTTTTCTGCCGCTGCGGCAAGTGCAAAGCCCCGTTAGCCCTCACGCATTACGAGATCCTCGGCGTGCCGAGAAACGCGACGTTGCCTCAGATCAAGGCCGCCTACCGGCGAGCTGCGAAAAAGTGGCATCCGGACGTCCACGAAGGCCGGGATCGCGCCACCGCCGAGCGGCACTTCCGGCGCATCCAGGACGCGTATCGCACGCTGTCCGAGCCGGAAGCGCGCCAGCGCTACGATCTCCTCCTTCACTTCGAAGGAGCTTATGAAGAGACAGCCACCACGCAGACCGAAGAAGCGCCGCATGCGTCGGAACGCCCGAGCGGGGCCTCCAAGGCTCAAGACCGTTCTCTCCTGCGCACGTCCTGGAGGGCCGGGAGCTTCCAGTGGCCGTCCGCAGGCGCGCAGCGGGATCGGCCGGTGACGCTGTACACCGTGCTTGGAGTGGGCCTCTTCACCATCTGCACGATGGGCGGCGCCATTCTGACGGGTCTTTTCGGCTCTAAGCTCGCGCTCATGATCCTGTTGGGTCTGGGTATGATCGGAGGCATGCAGCTTTTGTATCTGCTGACCAAGTTGACCCTCGACGCGGAATCTTGACGCGGCATGAAACCTCGTTGGGAGTGAACGCACGTGGAATGGAACGGAAACACAATCCTGGTGACTGGCGGATCGAACGGGATTGGCCTCGCGCTCGCCGCCCGCTTTCTCGCGCGCGGCAACCGGGTGGTGATCTGCGGGCGCCGGCAGGAGAAGCTCGACGAAGCGAAGGCCGTTTACCCGGATCTCATCACGGTGCGCTGCGACGTCATGCGGCCGGAAGAGCGATTGCGCCTTGTGGCGTACATGAACGAGACGTATCCTGACTGGAACGTGCTCGTCAATAACGCGGGCATTCAGCAACACGTCAATGTGCGGCGCGCGTCGGAGCCTTGGGAGCATTATGAGCGCGAGATCGCCATCAACTTCGATGCGCCCGTCCACCTGACCTTGGCCGCGTTGCCGCACTTGCTCGAGCGTCCGCGCGCAGCTGTTGTCAACGTGACATCAGGCCTTGCGTTAGCACCTGCGGCGTGGGCGCCGGTGTACAGCGCCACGAAAGCAGCTCTGCGCTCGTTTACCCAGTCGCTTCGCCTGCAACTTCAGGGCACGCCGGTGGAGGTGGTCGAAATTGTCCCGCCGGCTGTGAATACCGATCTCGGCGGACCGGGCCTTCACACCTTCGGCGTGCCGGTGGACGAGTTCGCAGACGGCGTGTTCGAGAAACTAGAGGCAGGCGCCGAGGAGATTGGCTACGGAGACGCGGAGCGCAGGCTCTCCCTCGTGCCTCAGGAACTGCGAAACGCAGCGGAGCAGATGTGGGCCGGCTTTCGGTCCAGAAATCCGAACTTCTGAAGCGCATCCCCTGAGGCGCGCTCAGACGGTATCGCCTTCCTCAGCGGTGACGTTCCTGCTCCAATCGGCGAGATCCTCGGCGGACGCTGGGCGCGCCTTCCAAAACCCCTGCATCTCATCGCATCCGGTGCGCGCGAGCAACATCTCCTGCTCCCGCCGCTCCACCCCTTCCGCGATGGCGCGCATGCCGAGATCGTGCGCGAGGCGGACGACCCCGGCCATCAGGCGTTCCTGGCGCTCGCCCTCGGGCGCCATGGACAAAAGCGACGGATGCAGTTTGATGGCGTCGTACGATCCGGCCGACAGCGCCGCGAGCACCGCTTCACCGTGCCCAAAATCGTCGATAGCGACGGAGACGCCCATCCGGTCGAGGTCGTGGGCGAGATCGCCGATGAGGTCCGCGTATTGCGCCAACAGACTCGCGTGCACCTCGAGCTGCAGGTGATCCGGAGGCAACTGAGCGCGCCGAAGGGCATCCGCCACGCCATCCAAAAACCGCGGATCGGCCATCTGAGACAGCGATACATTCACCGACACGCGCAGGCGAAGGTTGTGCTTCTGCCAACGAGCGGCGGTCTCACAGGCCGTCTCGAGCACCCAAGCGCCAATTTGCTGCATCATGCCCCACTGTTCAGCGAACGGGACAAATACCGCCGGCGGAACAAACCCCAACTCCGGAGAGTTCCAGCGCAGGAGCGCCTCGGCGCCCACCCACACGCCACGTCGAACGTCGAAGATGGGCTGATAGTCGAGCGAAAACTCGCCGCGATCGAACGCCTTGGCGAGCGCGTTGTGCAGGAGGAGCCGGTTGTGGATGGCGCTGTCTCCGCTCTCGCTGTAGAGGCACAGCCGATGCCCGCCCTGCTCCTTGGCGGCGTACATCGAGATATCCGCATACCGGAGCAGCGTATCGACGTCGCGGCTGTGGTCCGGGTAGATAGCCGCCCCGATGCTGATGCCCATGGGGACGCATTCGCCCATGACCTGGAGCGGTTCGCGAAACGCGTCCAGACAGCGCGCTGCGGTTTCCCGCACATCCTCCTCGCCCGCGATCCCGGCCTGAATCACCGTGAATTCATCCCCGCCCATGCGATACACCTTCGCCCGGCCGCGAAGGGTCTGTTGCAGGCGCTCGGCGATGGCTTTGAGCGTCGCGTCGCCGAACTGATGGCCGAAGGTGTCGTTCACGTATTTGAAGCCGTCGAAGTCGAGGAGAAAGACGGCGAGTTTTTCGTTCCGCCGCTCGGCCTGTTCCACCGCCGCGCGCAGATCGTGCTCGAACTGCTGGCGGTTCGGCAGACGAGTCAGGGCGTCGGTGAAAGCGAGGCGCTGTAGTTCTACCTGATGGACCTTGCGGTCCGTGATGTCCATCGCGAGCCCCTCGAGGTAGGTGACGCGGCCGTCGGGGCCAAAGCGCGGATACAAGTGGACCGCCACCCACCGCTCGGTGCCGTTCCGGTGGCGGATGCGGTATTCGCTCCGTGCGCCGGATCCCGTGCGAACGGGCTCCGTGGCGAGGGCGAGATCGTCCGGGTGGACCAGGGAGAGCCACAGGTGCGGGTTCTTCACAAGTTCGTCGCTCGAATAACCGCACATCGCCTCGCACGCGTTGGAAGCGTAAATCAGCCGATTCGAGGCGACGTCGTAGGCAAAGAGGCAAATGTCCGCCGCGTCCGCGATGCGCTCGATGAAGTTTCTGGACTGCGCCACTTCGGCGTACATCTCCGTATCCCGGACGTGATCCGTCACCACGAAGATCATCTCGCCTGAGCTCGAGCACCACGCCCACGTCTCCGACTCCAAGGCGGTTCCTGCTTTCGTCCGCCACTTCACCAGGCGGCCGTTCACGCGGCCGCGTTGCTCGATCTCGCCCAGATAGCGTTCAAAATCGCCATCCGCCCACCAGAACGGAGCATGTGCGCCTAAAATCTCCTCCGGTTCCCACCCCAGCATGCGCGCGGCCGGGCTGGACCAGAGCATCACGCGATTTTCCCGATCCACGCCGAATACTGCGAGAGGCGCTTCTTGGACGAGCCAATCGTCGAGCCGACGCGTTTGCAGACCGTTTTCGTCACCGGATTGCGGAGAACGTGAATGCACCAGGACTCCCCATCCCATTCGGAAACATAAAAAGTCCCCACCGGACCATCTCATCGGGCCTTTCGGGGCGGACGCGCAGGTAAACACGCAAAATCCCGCCGATCCGGCGGCACGCGGCGTGCCGTCGGTCAACGCGGATTCCTAAGAGTTCTCTAACGATTATACTGCTTATCCTACCAGCTTGACTAGTGTCTGTTGGATCCGGAAGAGGTGCCGAGAAGGCAAGCCTGTGCGCTGTCACACGCGGCGCGCCTTGAGTTCGTGACGATGGGCGTGATCCTGCCTCCACTGAATCAGGTGCCCCGCGACTACGCCGTGAACCGTGCGCACGATGACGATGACGAAACACAGCCACAAAATCCCGAGCTGCACCAGGCCAGCCACGGCGAAGAACGGATGACCGAGCAGGCGATGCAGCGCATAGGTACCGTTGGTGAAGCTGCCAATGGGGAAGACGTAGCTCCACCAGCCGAGGTGAAACGGCAGCCCGTCGCCCTTCGGCGTCAGGTGCAAGAATGTGTAGAGCGCCGAGAGGAGGATCCACCAGACGCCCACGCCCCACATCGCGATGGCGAAGACAGCGCCGAGATCGCGCAGACCGCCTGTATAAGGGCCAAAGACGTGCGGCGCATTCAGCGGGATGCCGCAGAAGGTGCCCATGGCCATCCCAATGGGGCCAATCTCAATCCACAAGGTCGGCGCCTCCTGGCCGCTCAGCCGCCTGTGAAAGACGAGGCGCGAGTAGACCAACGCGCTCGTCATGATGAACAGGAAGAACGTCATGCCGAACAGGGCGAGGATTCCCGCAGCCATGGAGAACTGCGCGCCAGGTCCCCCCGCGTACGGAATGAGGTTGGTGCCGGTGGCCGCCGCCACGATGGGCGGAACGAGCGGAATCAGCCAGGACGCCACGGTTTCGTCTCGCTCCACCTTGTGCTCGGTGAAGAGCAGATACGGCACGACGATGACGGAGAACACGGATGCGGCGACCCCGGCGAGCCAAACGGCGAAGCTGATGACAATCGCCGTGTGCTTCGGCATCATGTGCGTGCCGATGAGAAAGTAATCGTTGCCGACGACGTTGATGCCCATCGCGAACGCGCCGTAAAACAGCGCCCGTCCCGGATGCCGGAAATCGTCGATGGCGGCGTCGGGCGTGAGCAGCCAGCGCAGCATCCACATCACAAAGGCGAAGACGAAGACCACATTGACGCAGATGAACAAGATCTCCCCCACCGCGTGCTGGAACGGCAGGTGGATGGGCGACGTGTACGTGAGCGCCGCGACAATGCCGATGCCCATGACGGTCGTGAACCAGTTGACGCCGAACTGTCGGATGATGTGCATTCCGTCACCTCCCACTCATGTCAACTTCCATGGTATGAGGTGACTTGCATTAGGGGAAATACATCTTTTTGATATAGACTATAAGCAGAACTTATCTTCATGGGGTGTGAAGCGCGTGGATCTGCAGTTGCGAGTGTTTGTCACGGTCGTGGAGGAGAACAGCTTCACTCGAGCGGCCGAGAAGTTGCACATCAGTCAGCCAGCCATCAGTCAGCACGTCCAGACGCTCGAACAGCGCCTCGGCGTGCGCCTGATCGATCGCGGCCGCAGGCGGCTGCAGGTGAATCCCGCCGGCCGAATCGTGTACGAGCACGCCAAGGAAATTCTCGCGTTGTACCGCCGCATGGAGCGGCTCATCGCAGACATGCAGGAGATGCCGGCCGGGCCCGTGCACGTGGGGGCCAGCCTGACCTACGGGGAATACGTGCTGCCGCACGTCATCGCCAGATTCCGACAGGCATACCCCGCCGTTCAGCCGTCCGTGTCCATTGCCAACACGCAGACCATTGCCCACGCCGTGGCCGTACGCCAGCTCGACATCGGCATCGTCGAAGGCCGGGACGTAGTGGAGGACGAAGTCGTGCTTACGCCATTCGCGGAGGACGAGATGCTGGTGGTGGCAAGCCCCACATCGCCCTGGTACGCCGAAAGGCCGGATCGATCTCTGTTGGAGCGCGCCACCTGGTTCATTCGCGAGCCCGGATCCGGCACGCGGGAGATGACGGATCGCCTGTTTGCCCAGTTGGGCATTCAGCCGCGCGATCTCGTCGAATACACGAGCAGTCAGGTCATCAAGGAGTCGGTGGCTGCGGGGCTTGGCCTCGCGTGCCTCTCCCGCTGGGTGGTGGCGCGGGAACTCACCTGGGGAATGCTGCGCGCGCTTCTCATCCCGTGCGCGCCCGTGAAGCGGACATTTTCCATCGTCACGCCGAAATCGGCGTTCGAGACGAAGGCGTCGAAGCTGCTCTACCACTTTCTCCTGGAGCACGGATCGCCGGAGAACCCGAGCCTCGCTGGACGGTGAAGAGGCTCTGGTGCGTCTTGGCGCGGCGACCCGCGCGGACGCGAAGCCGGTTCTTGGGTTCGCGCACGCCTCGGGGTCTTCCCCTCATTTGTGATAGGGCTCGCCGCGCAGGATCCGAATGCCGCGATACAGTTGCTCCAGGAGAACCACACGCGCCAGCGCGTGCGGCAGGGTGATGGGACCAAAACTCCAGCGCAACGCCGCGCGCCGCTTGATCCTCGGGTGCAAGCCGCGCGATCCGCCTACGACGAACACCAGCCGCCCGTAACCGGCGGCGCACAGCCTGTCGTACCGCTCGCTCCAAGCCTCCGAGGACAGCACCTCGCCGTCGATGTCGAGCGCGATGACGCCGTCTCTTGGGCGGAGCCATCGCTCGATGCGATCCGCCTCGCGCGACAGGAGCGCCTCCACCTCTCCGGGCGACATCTCGTCGCGATCCGGCTCATCGGGCACTTCCATCATCTCCAGATCCACGTACGCCGAAAGGCGCTTCTCGTATTCGCGAAGCGCCTCCAACCAGAACTTTTCTCGAATTTTGCCCACCGCTACGACAGCCACGCGCAAATCCATCCCCTCCTTGCGGAGACGCGAAGCCGTCCGCCGGTGCCCACCATCCCTCACCGGACGAAGTCGAGGGCCGGTGCGGTGGTAAGCTTCGTCCCCATCTGGCCAATTCTCACGTTGAGCGCGAGCAACTTGTCGCCTCGATATACGCGCACCGCCGCCACGTCGCCTGGGCGCGTCTGAAACAACGCTGTCCTGAGTTCCGCCATCGTGCGGACCGTCTGCCCGTTGAACGAGACTATGACGTCCCCCGGCCTAAGCCCAGCCGCGCGCGCCTCCGGCGAGGACACGCGCTTCACCCACACCCCATAGTCCACCGGCACGTCGGGCCACATCTGCTGAGGGAGCGATGCGAGCGAGTAGCCTTCCACGCCGAGCGCCGGATGCACAGCGTGCCCCTTCTCCATCAACTGCTTCGCGACGACCTTCACCTCGTTCGACGGGATGGCGAATCCCATGCCCTCGAAATTCTGCGCCACAATTTTGCAGCTGTTGATACCGATGACCTCGCCTCGGATGTTGAGCAACGGACCCCCGCTGTTGCCCGGGTTGATGGCCGCGTCCGTTTGAATCACCGTCTGATAATCGAGCGTCTGTCCTGTGGCCTCATCCTGGACAGGCATCAGGCGGGACTTCGCGCTCACAATCCCGCTCGTGACCGTGTCGGCGAAGTCCAGGCCGAGCGGCGTGCCGATGGCGATGGCCGGTTCTCCCGCTTCAATACGGCTCGAATCCGCAAAGGTGACGGGTTCAACGCCGCGAAACACCGACGCCGGCACGCGGAGCACAGCCAGATCCGTGTACGGATCCGTCCCCACCACGTCTGCATCGTGGTGTTTGCCCGGATCCACCACGATATCCACCTTCGCGGCGCCTTCGACCACATGGTTGTTCGTCACGACGTACGCATACCGATGATCCTTGTAGAACATCACACCTGTGCCGATACCCGTGGCCTGCAACTTCGAAGTCTGAGAGAAGAAGTTCGAAACCAGTTGATAGTTCTCCACGCCGACGACGTCGGGCTCGACCCGTTTGACCGCCTGCGTAACGCCGGTGGATAGGTGGACGACGCCCCCCGGATCCGCCGCCAAGTCCGACGCCCGCACCGCATGCGGCCAAGGCAGCGGTGCCGAGACGGCCGCCGGCTCGAGCCGCGATGCCGCCAGCCCTGCGGTCACTCCCAAGCCGCTCGACGCAATCGCCACGGCCGCCATGAACCACGCGCGCTTCCGACGATATTCGCGCATTCCCCTCACACCTCATCCCCCTCGCGCGTACGAATCGACGCGATGTGCTGAGGGTAGTGTGAGCGGGACAGTTTGGCATCATACGGTTGCCCGGGAAATTTTCATCGCTGCACAAGGTGCCTGGCGGCTCGTGCGGTGAAGATGAAGTCGATCTGCCAGCTCGGGCCTCGCGTCGAGTACAATCTGTTCGACCGTCAATTCCGCGAGTTCCGGCAGATTGTTCTCCCCACTCAGGTGCGCGAGATACACATGTGCCGGTTCGTCGCTCAGAATGTCGATCAGCGCATACGCCGCGTCGACATTCGACAGATGCCCCTTGTCGCCGAGAATGCGCCGCTTGAGGTGCCACGGATAGGGGCCCGCGCGGAGCATCTCTGTATCGTGATTCGTCTCGAATACGTACACGTCGCAGCCCCGGAGCAGCTCTCGCTGTCGATCGCTGACGTACCCGAGGTCCGTGACCACGGCGAGGCTGCCTTCCGCCGTGTCGAAGCGAAACGCCACCGGCTCCTCTGCGTCGTGCGACACTGCAAACGGCGTGATACGCACCTCGCCCACCTGAAACGCTTCTCCCGCGCGAATATGTATGACGCGATCCGGCTCGTCCAGCCGAGCCTTGGCCGGCAGGCCGGCGTATGTACCCTCGGTCATGTACAGCGGAGCTTGGCATTTTTTCGCGAGTTGTACCAGGCCCTTGACGTGATCGTCGTGCTCGTGCGTAACGAGGACCGCCGTGAGGTCGCTCAACGCTCGCTCGCACTGGGCGCGCAGGCGCGTCTCGAGTTGCCTGCCGCTGAGCCCAGCGTCGAGCAGGATGCGCGTATCTCCCGACTCCAAATACAGGCTGTTTCCGTTGCTGCCGCTCGCCAGGACGCAGAAGTACACGCGCCCACCTCCTCTTGCCCACGCCCCGCCGGCGCGCCGCCGTGCGGACTCAGTATGCGTTCTGCATCTCCACCTCGCCCGTGAACGCGTTGACGAAATAGACGCCTGCCGTCGTCACAATTCGCCAGACCGGGAACCAGTAACTGTGCAGGATGGCCTGGCTGCCCGAAGCGACTTGAATTTTGCGGGCGTAGCCGAGATCGACTTTCACCACGCTGTTGACTTGGCCGGTTCCGGTCTTGTCCACGGCCTCGGCGAAGCTGTCCAAGGCGTCCAGCGCGCTGATCACCGGCTTGGGAGAGCTATTCGGCTGAACGTGGTCGATATACGTCTGAGTATAGCCGATCAACTGGCCTTTTTCCTGCACGGTGATCACGTCCGCATCAAACACGGGATACCCGTTCACGACCTCGAAGTACACGCCGTGGACCGGATCCGATGTGACGGGATCCGGCGCGTAATCCGCACCTCGGAACACGTAGGCCAGGGCCCCGCGGTTCGGCGACAACTGCTGCGGGGGTTGGTACTGGACCGCCCAGGTGCCCTGGCCGGTGACGGTGATCTGGCCTTCGCTTGTCGTGAGTGTTCCTCCTGCGATTTGAGCCTTGCCCTTTGCGCCGGGAAACGCCGCCTGCTCCAGCGACGACCAGCGCGGGTTGGCGAAATCCGCCTGGAAGGTGACAAGGCTTGGTTGCCCGGACGGGACGGACGTGGCCAGGCTGAATCCCTGGTTGGCTAAAAGTGTCTTTGTGTTCGCCAGGGCATCAGCGGGCGACTCGGCGTAGCCGCTCGCCAATTGGCGAGACTCGTACAACAGCCATCCCAGGATGACGTCGAGCAGCGCAAACAGCGCGATGAGCCACGATTTTGCGACTTCCCAGTTCACGACATTCCCCCCGCAATCAGTTGGCCCGTCGCCGCGTTCACGACCCAAACGCCGCCGCTCGCGTTCGTCACGTAGTCGACCGGCAGCAGACGGATCTGTCCGGGCTTCGTCCCTTCCATGGACGGCCAGTAGCCGGGTTCCACGTGAAACGTCGAGAGCGAGACGGTCTTTGCGCCTGTCACCTTGGCCAACGCCTTGGCTAAGGCGTCCTCGCCTAGGACGGACACCGAAGTGGCTTGCACCGGTTTCGTCAACTCCCAGAGCGGGCGATCGAACTCCATGACATGTCCGCTATCCATTTGGAAGTTGTAGTCTGCGGCATTCGAGAGAAGGGGGTATCCGTCGACATACTGCGCAAACGAGAAACTCGGACCGTTCAGGTTGACCGTCAACATCCCGACGAGGTCGAAGCCGATGAGATCCATCGGCCCTCCGCCGTGCGCATGCAGGAAGTCGATGGCGGCGATGTAGTCGTCGGTATGAGCGGGCGCGGTGCTCGCGTTCGGGTCTTCGTATTGTAGCGAGAGCGCGGCGCGATCGACCTGAACAGCGCGACTTCCGTCCGTCCAGATGGTGACGGCCTTGCTCTCCTGAATCCGGGTAAGAGCCTGCGGATTGACGAAGAACGACTGCACGAGCGGCATGATAGAGGGTTCCGTGAACGCGTACACGTAGCTCGTCATGCGCCCGTGGATGGGCACAAAGCTCTCGCCTTCAAAATCGCTCCACGCAGCATACGGCGCGGCGGCAACATCCTGCTGCGCCTGGCGCATCAAGGCGGATGCAGGAAGCAAAGCCGTCGCCTCGATGAACTCCGGCTTGCCGGCTGCATTCATCCCCTCGTACACCACTGTGCACGTCGATCCGGGCCCGGCATTCAGCGCAATGGCGCGGCAGTTGATGCCGCCGACGGACGTGGCGAGATCGCCGAGCCAACTCCTTCCGACGGCCGGATCGAGCGGAATGCCGAATTGAAAGACCACGCTTACCTGAGCTCCCGCTGGCATGGCGGCGATGGGCTGTGGGCGCTCGGCCTTGAGCCCCATCAGGAGACCGGTCCACGCTTTGTACGCGGCGCTCCCGGGCCGGGCGACGGTGTATTCCTCTCCCGCGCGCACGTCGATTTCGTAGGGCTGCACGGTGGAGGCGAGTGAGGGCGAGGTGGAATACGGGATGGTCTGGGTCTGCGTCAGCCCAATTTCGGCGCCGCCCTGGAGATTGCCCGACCAGAGCGCGTAACTCAGCACGACGCTGCCCGCGACGAGCAGCGCGAGGATCACCGTCTTCGCCGTGCGCCACCAGGCCCTCATGCGGCATCCTCCTCCGCGCGGCGCAGCGTCACGTACACGGTCGTGCCACGCTGCGGTTCGCTCTCCATTCGGATGTCGCCGCCCATGCGCTCCACCATCTCGCGCGCCAGGGCCAGTCCGAGCCCCGTGCCGCCGCCGCGGCGGCTTCGCCCCTTTTCGACCCGGTAGAACCGCTCAAACACGTGCGGTAGGTCTTCGGGCGGAATGCCAATGCCCGTGTCGGCAATGATGAAGGTCACGTGTTCCGCGGCCACATCCGCGCGCACGTCGATCCGCCCGCCCGGCGGCGTGTATTTGAGCGCGTTCGACAGGACGTTGTCGAGCACGCGGTTGACCATGTCTTCATCTCCATACACGCACACGCCGCGGCGCTGCGGCAGGTGGACGCGCAGAGACAGCTCCTGCTTCGCCGCCTGGAGCTGAAACCGCTCCACCACGCCCTCGAGCAGGCCGTGCACCGGAATGGCCCTCATCTCCACGCTCCGCGGGCCGCCCCGGTCCAGCCCCGACAACAGAAGCAGGTCCCGCGTCAGCCGCACCATCCGATCCGTCTCGCGCGCGATCACCTCGAGGAACTCGCGCTTCGTCTCTGCCTCGTCGTCGCCGAGATCGCGCATCACCTCGAGGTACGACTTCACTGTGGTGAGCGGCGTGCGCAGCTCGTGCGACACATTGCTGACGAAGTCCCGCCGCGCCTGATCCAGCTTCTCCTGCTCCGTAACATCCCGGACGACCGCGACGTAGCCATCCACTTGTCCTCGCCGCTGCACGCTCGTCAGGATGACGTGAAAGATGGTGTTGCCAATCACGCGCACCTCGCGCACCCCCGTGGCCACGTCCCCCTGCATCAACCGGTCCAATTCGAGCTGACGGATGGCCTCCTCTTCGCCGCCCGCGGCCTGGCTTAACATCTGCCTCGCCGCGCGGTTCATCATGAGCACCTGCCCGGACGAATCGAGCACGATCACGCCCTCGCCCATCGAGGTGATGACGGCGCGCAGCCGCTCCTGCTCCAACCGGTTGGCCGCGATGGCCTCCTCGAGTTCGTCCGCGAGATGGTTGATGGACGCGACGAGATCGCCAATTTCGTCGTTGCTCATGGCCTCGAGGCGCTGCGAGAAGTCTCCCCGCGCCATCACTTCCGCCTGGCGCGTCACTTCCATCACGGGGCGCGTCAGGGCGCGCGCGACGATGGCGCCGAGGATCATGACGATGGCCAGGACGGCGATGGAACCGGTGTAGAAGATGGTCGTGGCTTGGTGGATGGTCTCGTAGGTGGACTGGATAGACAGGACGTATTCGAGCACGCCGAGATACGTCCCGTGCAGCGTCACGGGGACGGCCACGGCGAGCAGGTGGCTCTTCGAGAGGGGATCGTAGCGAACGGACTGCGCAAACGTGTGGTGAAGCAGCGCCTGCGTCGCGACAGAGTCAATCCGCTTCTGCCCCACGAGCGCCCCGCCGGCGGTGGTGTACATCACGTAGCCGCTTTGGTTGAGCACGTACACGGTGCCATTCAGGAACTGGGGCACTGACTGCAACACATTCGACACGGCACTGTTCGACACGCGCGCGCCAGGCGCGAGCTCCGGCGCGATGAGCGTGGCCATCAGCTGGGCCTGCGTGCGCGCGGTCTGCGCCTGATTGCGCACGAGCGAGGACGTCAGCGCCTGGACGAAGTACGCGCCGATGAGCTCCACCGCGAACAGGATGAGCAGGGTGTAGACCATGACAAGCTTCACGCGCAGGCTTCGGAACCGCATCATTCATTCCTCACATAGTACCCGACGCCTCGGCGCGTCAGCACGTAACGCGGCTGGCTCGGATCGGGTTCCAGCTTTTCCCTCAACCGGCGGATGGTCACGTCCACCGCGCGGGTGTCGCCCACGTAATCGGTGCCCCAGACCTGGTCCACCAACTGATCGCGCGTGAAGACGCGGCCCGGATGCGCGGCGAGCACAGCGAGCACCTGAAACTCTCGGTGCGTGAGCGGAATCGGCTGTCCCGCCTTGGTGACGGTGTATTCGGCGAGATCAATCACCAGATCCTGCACCACGTACCGCTCGTTCTCCCTGTGTTCCCGCAGGACGTCCGAGGCACGCCGCAGGTTCGCCTTCACGCGCGCCACAAGCTCGCGCGTGCTGAACGGCTTCGTGACGTAGTCGTCCGCCCCAAGTTCAAGCCCGAGCACTTTGTCCACCTCGTCGTCTTTCGCCGTCAGGATGATCACAGGGACGCCCGAGGCCTGACGGATCGCCCGCAGCACATCGAAGCCATCCACCTCCGGCAACATCACGTCGAGCAGGATCAGGTCCGGCTGGAGGGCGCGCCAGCGCTCTAGGGCCTCCGCCCCGTCGTACGCGCAGGAGACGCGATATCCCTCTCGCTCCAGCGCAAAGCGGAGGATGTTTGCGATGGGCTCCTCGTCTTCGACCACCAGGATGTGCGCAGGCATGCGATTCCCTCCTTTCAGGACGATCTCGCCCAGACGATGCGCGGGTGGGAGAGGACCGTCGCGTAGAATCCCATGTTCTGCAGGAGAACGTCGTACGGATTCGACACGGTGAGAGAGTCGAGATCCGGCTCATAGGCGCCCACATCAATCACAGGCGGGCCAAACCACCAGCTCTTCACGGTGATGTACGCCGTCACGCGCGGCGGGAGGTACGCGGCCGCATAATCCGGGATGTCGTACACATAGGCGAATCGCGCCCAGAACACCAACATCAGCGCGACGGCCAATGCGGCGAGCGCCCGCGCCCAAAACCGCAGGCTGCGGATGGCCCGCCATGCCCGCACGCGCCGCATCCGCCGTCTTCGCCGCCGCTTCCGGCGCTTGCGCGCCTTTTCCATCAGAATTCGCCGTTCCCGGCGCGTCAGGCGGCGCTCACCTGTCGCCGGGTCCGTCGCCCAGTGCTGGAGATCCGTCCGCTCTTCGTTCATGGCTCCGCGTGTACACGTTCGAGATTCACGAACTTGTTGAAGTTCTTCAGGAACACGAGCTCGATTTTTCCCGTCGGCCCGTTGCGCTGCTTGGCGATGATGACCTCGACGACGTTCGGATTCTCCGTGTCAGGGTTGTAGTAGTCATCGCGGTACAGAAAGGCCACCACGTCCGCGTCCTGCTCGATGGATCCCGATTCGCGGATGTCCGACAGCATCGGGCGCTTGTCCTGGCGCTGCTCCACAGATCGGCTGAGCTGGGCCAGGGCAAGAATCGGCACCTCGAGCTCGCGCGCCAACTGCTTGAGCGAACGCGAGATGTCGGAGATCTCCTGCTGGCGGTTCTCTCCGGCCATCCGCCGCCCGTGGATGAGCTGCAGGTAGTCGATCACGACAAACCCGAGCCCATGCTCCAGCTTAAGGCGCCTGAGCTTGCTTCGCATCTCGGGCACGGTGATGCCCGGCGTATCGTCGATGTAGATGGGCGAATTGCTGAGCGTGGTCACGCCCATGGACAGCTTCGGCCAATCTTCGTCGTCGAGGGTGCCATTGCGCAGCTTGTGGCCATCGATGAACGCCTCCGCACAGAGCATGCGCTGCACAAGCTGATCCTTCGACATCTCGAGCGAGAAGATGGCGACCGGCAGTCCAGCCCGGACGGCGACGTTTTGCGCGATGTTGAGGGCAAACGCCGTCTTCCCCACCGAAGGGCGCGCCGCAACGATGATGAGATCCGACTTCTGAAAGCCGCTCGTCATCCGGTCGAGATCGCTGTAGCCGGTGGGCACGCCGGTGATGTTGCCGTCGCTCTCGTACAGCTGCTCGATCCGCTCGAACGTCGTCTGCAGCACGTCGGAGATGTGGGTGAAGTCCCGCGTCCGCTGGTGCTGGCTGAGCTCGAGCACCAGCCGCTCCGCATCCGCCAGCACCTCCATCGCAGACGCGTCCGGCTCGTACGCTGCCTCCGCGATGCGCGTGCCCGCGGCGATGATGCGCCTGAGCAACGCCTTCTCGCGCACGATCTCGGCGTAGTGCACGACGTGAAGCGCAGTGGGCATCATCGCGGCGAGATCGGCCAGGTACTCGGGCCCGCCGACCGAGTCGAGCACGTCGCCGTACGTGCGCAGGCGCGACGCGACAGTGATAATGTCGACCGGATCTCCCGCCTCGTACACCTCGCGGATCGCGCGGTAGATGGCCTGGTGGGCAGATCGATAGAAGTCGTCCGCCTCGAGAATCTCCAGCGCCTCGACGACCGCATCAGGCGAAATGAGCATGGCGCCGAGCACGGCCTGCTCCGCCTCGAGGTTGTGGGGCGGCATGCGAAGGGCTGCCTCGGCCTCCCTGTCGCGCCACAGCGTCTCCTCTGCCGCCATGGCGTCGATCACTCCGCTTCCACGTAGACCAGGATCTGCACGTGCACCTCGGGGTGGAGCTTGATGGTCACTTTGTGCCCCCCGAGCGACTTGATGGGATCCGGAAGCGCGATTTTCCGCTTGTCGACCTCAAACCCTTGCTCCTTGAGGGCATCGGCGATGTGTTTCGTCGTGATGGCGCCAAATAGGCGGCCGTCCTTTCCCACCTGCGAGCGAATGGTAACCTTCAGATTGTCGAGGCGCTCCGCGAGCGCCTTGGCGTCCGCCAGTTCCTGCGCCTTCAACCGCTCTTCCTTACGCCGCTTTTCTTCTAGGGCCTTCAGCGCCTGCGGCGTGGCCTCCTCGGCCAGCTTGCGAGGAAACAAGAAGTTTCTCGCGTATCCTTCGCTCACTTCCTTGATTTCGCCCTGTTTGCCCTGTCCTTTCACGTCTTGAAGCAGGATGACCTTCACATCGGCCACCTCCCTGTATCCTAGATCCTAACGGCTCCCCAAGTCGCGCGCAAAGCCATCCCCTGCGCGCCGATGCGCGCGAAGCGGCGCCCCTACCACCGAGCCTTCAGATACTGGACAACGTCCTGCGCAGCCTGGTGGCGATGGCTCTCCGGATCGAACGGCATCCCCTCGAGCGCGACAACGACCTCCCGATCGAGCCGATCGGGCGGAATGCCAAGCTCCTGGGCCATCACATAGGCGGTCCCGACGACCTGCGCCAGGGATTCGACGAACATCGCGTGATTTCCCGTATGGGCGTGGCGCATCACGTCCACGACCTGTTGCAGAAGATCGATCTGTTCGTGCTCGACGGCGCGAAGGCGCTTCATCAGCACGTCTTCGATGCTCTCAGCCACGGCGATTCCCCCAGACGCCCGCGATTCGGCTTCATTCCACTTCCACAGGTCAGACAGGAAGTCCTGCATGAAGAAGCTTCATGGGTTTCAGGCGCCTCCCTCCGGCAGACGGAAGGCGATGGGCGTGCGCAAAACGACAAAGGGCCGCTCGCCGGCGGCCTATGCCACCCCGAACGGCCCTTGGCGCATCTTCACTCCGTGGTGTACGGCAGGAGCGCAACCTGACGCGCCCGTTTGATGGCAACCGTCACCTGGCGCTGATGGCGCGCGCAGTTGCCCGTGATACGGCGTGGCAAGATTTTGCCCCGCTCTGTAAGAAACTTGCTGAGGCGGGCCACGTCCTTGTAGTCCGCGTAATCGATCTTGTCAACGCAGTACTGGCACACCTTACGGCGCTTGCCGCCGCGTCCCTTGCGTGGCATCGTGTTCCCTCCTTCGCGCGCTGTCGCCGCCGGCCATCTACTTCGCGTGCAGATCCAGCGCGATGGTCAAAACGGAAGATCGTCTTCAGAGATATCGATCAACTGACTGTCATCCGCGAACGGATCGTCTTCAAACGGAGGCGCCGACGAAGGCGTCGGCCGTTGCTGCCGAGTTTGTGCGCCGGCCGCACTGTAACCCGATCCCTGAGCCTGATCCGGACCCCGGTCCAGAAACCTTACCGTTTCGGCAACCACTTCGGCTACGCGGACGCGCTGCCCGTCGCGATTATCGTAGCTCCGGATCTGCAGCCTGCCGTCGACCGCCGCGAGTCTCCCCTTCTGGAGATATTGCGCCACGATCTCGGCCTGCTTCTGCCACACCACGACGTTGATGAAATCGGTCTGGCGCTCACCGTTCGGGCCGGAGCGCATGCGGTCCACGGCAAGCGTGAACGACGCGACGGCCGTCCCGTTGTTGGTGTATCGTAACTCCGGATCCGCCGTCAGGCGGCCGATCAGAATGACTCGGTTCAGCATGCTCGTCCCCTCCGCGTTCACTCACCGACGCGGACCGTCAAATAACGAATCACGTTGTCGTCGATGCGCATGAGGCGCTCGAGCTCTTTCGGCGTTTCCGTGTCGCACGTGAACTTCATGAGCACATAGTAGCCCTCACGGTGGCCGTCGATCTCGTACGCCAAACGGCGCTTCCCAATCTCCTGAAGTTCGTCGATTTGACCGCCCTTGTCAGTGACAATGGACTGGTATCGCTGAATCACCTCTGCGGTCTGCTCAGCTTCCAGCGAGGGATTCACGATGTACATCGTCTCGTACTGGCGCATCCCGTGACACCTCCTTCTGGTCTAATGGCCCCCAGTGGGAGCAAGGATGGCGCGCCACATAAAACGTGTGCACCGTCGATCCATGCTAGCACGATCCGCCCGCTCACACAAGATCCAGATCTGTGGGTCGCGCAGCGGTGGACGTTGCGACTCAGACATTGAACCGGAAGTAGCACACGTCGCCGTCTTGAACGACGTAATCCTTCCCTTCCAACCGGATTTTCCCTTGTTCTCGGGCTGCTTGAAAGCTTCCGGCCGCAACGAGATCGTCATAGGCGACCACTTCGGCCCGGATGAAGCCGCGCTCGAAATCGGAGTGAATGACGCCGGCGGCTTGCGGAGCTTTCGTTCCTTGGCGTATGGTCCAGGCCCGGACCTCAGGTTCACCTGCCGTGAAGAACGTGATGAGCCCGAGGAGTTGGTACGCCTTGCGAATCAAACGATGAAGCCCTGGTTCTTCGAGGCCGAGATCGCGCAGGAAGGCGTCGCGGTCCTCCCCCTCGAGCTCCGCAACCTCTGACTCGAGCTGTGCGCACACCACGACCACTTCCGATCCCTCGGACTTGGCCCTCTCCTCGACCTGATGAACGTAGGGATTCGCAGACGGATCCAGGAGGTCATCTTCCCCAACGTTCGCGACGTACAGCACCGGCTTTGCAGTCAACAGGTGAAGGTCTCGCAGGATGATTGCCTCTTCCTCGTTCAACTCGACGGATCTCGCCGGCCGCTCCGATTCGAGCGCAGCTTGAATCCGCTCAAGCGCCTCCACCTCGACTTTGAAGCGCTTCTCGCCGCTTTTCATGTTCTTCCGAGCGCGGTCCAGTCGCTTCGCCACCGTCTCCAAGTCCGCCAGGATCAGTTCCACGTTGATGATGTCGATGTCTCGAAGCGGATCCACCGTGCCGGCGACGTGCGTGATATCGCTGTTTTCAAAGCATCGCACGACGTGCACGATGGCGTCTACCTCGCGGATGTGCGCGAGAAATCGATTGCCCAGACCCTCGCCCTGACTTGCGCCCTTCACGAGTCCCGCGATATCGACGAACTCAAAGGCCGTCGGAACAATCCGTTTTGGATGGACGATGTCTGCGAGCACCTGGAGCCGAGGATCTGGCACCTCGACCACGCCCACATTGGGGTCAATCGTGCAAAAGGGATAATTCGCCGCCTCCGCACCCGCCTTCGTGATGGCGTTGAAGAGTGTTGACTTGCCGACGTTCGGGAGGCCGACGATCCCAGCCTGAAGTGACATGTTGACACCTCGCCGCCTTGTTTGCAGGATTAAGTATAGAGATTCAGCCGAAGCTCGACAAAGCTGTCGGGGAGAATTCTTGTCCATGTTGTACGCATGGGCGCATAGAATGTAGATGCAGAACGTTCCGGGACATCTGTCCGGATAAACTTTCTCCCCGTTGGAATACTCATCATCAGAGGAGGTGATAGCGATGCTGCGTCGGCTCTTGCGCCGCCTTCGCGTTCGCAAATTGTCGCCCAAGGCGCTGGCCTGCGAGCCAAAGCGCGCCTCCATCCCGACTGCCCGCGCGTATCCCATGGCTTCATGATCGGGCGTGCCATGTGCCTCGTCATCCGAAACCATGACACACCCGCGCATTCATATCAGACCTGATGTGCGAGAGCTTCCTTCCCGGACGCTCTCGCGTTTTCATCGGGAGCGAAAGCGACCTTCTCCACGTCGCACAGGCAGTCATACAATGCCGCTTGAATGCCGAAGTCGGCCAAGCCATCCGACGTGAAGTCGTTCAAGGTCACGCCCTGGCCGTGCCAGCCAATCTCCATCCGCACCACGCGCGGGTGACCCTCGGTCTGAACGCGGGCTCGCGCAATTACGCTCGCCTTCTTGTTTCGCACCCTTACCCAGTCTCCATCCTGGATTCCTCGCTCAGCGGCGACTTCCCAACCTAGTTCCGCGATGGGATACGGTCCCTTCGCCTCCGGAAGTGTGTCGCGCTGCGACATCTGCCACTTCCGCGGGTGCACAGTCAGCAGCGTGTACGGCAAGTCGGCGTCCTGCGGAAACCGCCCAACATCGATGCGCGCGACGGCCGAATGGCCATCTTTCACCGCCAGGGACGAGGCAAACTCAAACTTGCCGCTCGGCGTGAGGAATCGCCCGTCCTGCCAAGGTACACTCGGAACTCCGAGCCGGACAAAACCGCGCTCACGGAGTTCCTGCAGCTTGCCCTCCGGCCAACGCCTGAGCGCTTGGCGAATCCACGTCTCCACGTCACCCTCCATGATCTCTGGTCGCCCGAGAGCGACGGCGAGATCGCGAAAGATTTGCCATTCGGGCCTGGCCTCTCCGCGCGGCGGTACCACCGGCCGAGCGTAGCTGACACAGTCGTGCCACATGGTGGTGTACACGACGTCCTCTTCCTCGAGCACGTTGGTGCACGGCAGTACGTAATCCGCGCATTCCGCCGTGGCCGTCATGAACGTGTCGATCACGACCTTGCAGCGAACCCGGCCCAAGGCCTCACGCAGACGGCCACTGTCCGGGACCTGCGCAACTGGGTTGCTGCGCGTGACAAACATGACCTGGATGGGCGGATCGGCCGCAAGCAAATCCGCGGCCAGCGTGGGACGGAGGAGCTCGCGGACATTCGCCCCGCGGCGATTCGTGATGGCCTCCTCGTCATAAAACCGGCCCAGTTGCCGCTGCGCGTAGTTCACACCGCCCCCCGGAACGCCGACCTGGCCCGTGGCTGCGGCGAGCGCGTCAATGGCGCGTATGGTCTGTCCCCCCTGTGCGTATCGCTGCATGCCAATGCCGAGCAGCGTGCAGACAGGCCTCGTCTTCCCGTACAGCTCCGCCAGAAAACGAATGTCCTCGATAGGCACGTCCGTCCATCGCGCCACTTCGTCGAGATCGTACCGGTCTAGATCCGAAGCCAGGTCATCCCATCCAACGGCGCGATCGCGCAAGAACGCGTGATCAAGAAAGCCCTCGTCGCGGCAGATGCGAAGCGCCGCTAAGGCCAACAGGCCATCCGTGCCCGGGCGAGGATAGATGGCCTTGTCAGCGCGCCGCGCCAAATCCTGCGGCAGCGCGCTGATGACCACGAGCTTGGCGCCCCGCGCCTGCGCCTCGCGAATGAACGGGATCATGTGTACGTTCGTGTTGGCCACGTTGCGGCCCCACACCACGATGGCCTGCGCATGTTGGGCCATGTCTTCGGGCGCATGGCTATTGGCCTGCCCGAAATCGTACGTCTGAGCCCGGATGCCGGCATCCCAGCACAGGCTGCCAATGGCTTCCGAACAACCTCCGAGCCCGTAGAAGAAGCGCTGGTTCAAGGACTTGAGCAGCCCGCCAGATCCCCAATCGTAGTAATGCAAAATCCCGTGATGCCCCACCTCTTCGAGCGTCCGCCGAACCTCTTGGGCAATCTCGCGCATCGCCTGCTCCCACGAGATAGGGGTCCATTCATCCCCTTCTCGCTTCAGCGGTTGAAGCACGCGATCGCGGCTGTTCCGCCGAACCGCGAGCTGCCGCCCGCGGTTGCAGATGGTGCCGCGCGTAATGGGATGCTCGGGGTTCCCGCTCAAGCGAATCTCCCCGTCTTCCCCGACCTCGGCCACGAACGCACAGGCATCGTAACAGTCAATCGGACACGCCGTCTTGACCTTCATCGACCGTTCCTCCCCTCTCCAAAACCGCACGAATCAGCCGTTCAAAGCGCGATCGCGGAATCAGGACACTGTGGCCGCAGCGCTGGCACTTGATGCGGATATCCATCCCCATGCGGATGATTTCCCAGCGGTTTTCGCCACACGCGTGTGGTTTTTTCATCCGGACGATGTCGCCAAGCCCAAATGAGACCGGCACGCTATAGCCTCCCCATCATCACTCAACGGCGAGCTCGCCGCCTGTTGTTCCTTGTGCGTCCTCATTCTCGTGGAGCGCACGGTCCAATTCCTCCTTGATGCGCTCGTGCGCCTCGCGCTCAATCTCGCCGTTTTTGGTGGGAGCGCACACCGCGGTGGCCCGGATGACGAGATTCGTATTGGAGACATCCTGCACGCCGAGGACTTCAACCGGCCCCGTCACGACGTCGGGGCGTTCCTCTTGGAGCCCGAGGAGCACGCGTTGCATGACGGATTTCACGAGATCGACGTCCACATCGTACGGAACGGTGACGTCGATCACGGCCGTCGAATGCGTGCGCGAGTAGTTGGTCACGCTGGTGATCTGACCGTTGGGAATGACCTGAACCTCGCCGGTCCACGCCTGGATCCTGGTGAGACGGATGCCGATGGAAATCACCGTACCCTTGAACCCGTTGATCTGCACGATGTCTCCGACGCCATACTGGTCTTCGAACAGGATAAAAAGACCCGAAATCAGGTCTTTCACCAAGCTCTGCGCTCCAAATCCGACGGCTACGCCGACAATGCCCGCGCTCGCAAGGATGGCGGACACGTTGACGTGGAAGAGCGACAGAATTTCGACCACCAACACAAAGTATACCGTGTACCGGATGACGTTCGTGAACAGCGATTCTAGCGTCTTTCGTCGGCGCTCGTCCATCCTGGCGTGAAGAGATAACATGCGCCGCGTGATGCGAACACCGACGCGTATCAGGAATTGCGCCAGGGCGAAGAAGATGGCGATCCGGATGGCGTCCCAAATCACCACCTCGAGACTCGGGATGTCGGAAAGCGCCTTTTGTCGAAGGTCAGCCCAAAGTGTCACCGCTCACCCTCCCGGCCCGTCTCATGATGTCCCATCATATCATAGTTCGAAACACGGGTAGGACCTGAACACCGCGAAGCATGAGGTCAAGAAGAGGATCCGATTCGAGCGGCTGAGGACGGCCAAAGAGGTTGAGAAAGATGGCGAGCGCGGGCGCAGCTTGGAGCATGGCCCACATCCCTGCCGACACGCCGAACGCGATACTCATCAGCCGAGAGAACCAACTCATCTCGGGCGGTTGCTCTTCGTCGAGCATCACTTGCAGGAATCGATGGACACCCACAAACGCGCACCACACCGCTGTCCCGAGGAAGAGAGCCATGATCCAGTCCAGCGCGTGGAGGGCCATCCATTCAGGCTGCGCAGCCGGGAGCGCGCGGTGAAGCGAGCCCGGCCCAAACACAGGGACCTCTGCCCTCACGTGTTGCGTCATCCACGCCAGAACCGGTTCGGTGATGGAGAGATGGAGTACGACCCAAGGCGCCACCTGCGCGGCGACATACGTGCCGGCGTAGAAACCTGCCGTGTACAGCAGGGCGACTTCCGCCGGTTGCACCCCGATCCAAAAGGCGATCCACGAAGCCCCCGCCAATAGGACGAGATCGACCATACGCTCCCCCCGCGCTTCTACTTCGCGACCTGTCAGGACAGGTATAGTCGATGATACGCAAACGTATACTGGGAATATTCCGTGTGAGGGGGAAATCGGGTGAATCGCTTGTCCACAGACGGTTCTTTGCAGAGCGCTCAGCACTTCGGCGGGCGCGTTTCGATGGAAAGCCCGGATGCGGTGTCCACCCTTGAGCACCAGCTCGATGCGGCGTTCGCACAATACGGTAGACTGCCCATGGTCATCGTTTGTGTGGGGACGGATCGTTCAACGGGAGACGCATTCGGCCCCATCGTCGGATCCCGGTTGACGCGCAGCGTCAAGCTGGCGGGTGTGCATGTCCTGGGCACGCTAGATGAGCCCGTTCACGCCGTCAACCTGCAGGCGACGCTGCAGAGAATCGACGACTGGTATCCGGTCAAGCCGTTCGTGATCGCCGTTGACGCATGTCTGGGAAAGTTTGATCACGTCGGTCAGATTGCCGTCGACGTTGGGCCGTTGCGCCCTGGTGCTGGCGTCAAGAAGGTTCTGCCGGAGTTTGGCGATTTGTGCATCACGGGCGTCGTGAACGTCTCGGGCTTTATGGAGTACTTTGTCCTGCAGAATACGCGACTCGCCATCGTGATGCGAATGGCCGATATCGTAGCGGAAGCCCTGACTGCGAGCCTGATACGTTGGTATGAGCGACATCCCACCATGAAATTGGGGATGTGATGGAATCGTCCGTCCTCACATCCCCTAGGGCCTTTCAGGAAATCTGAGCTGTGGTTCGCTGTCGAGGCGCCCCGTGAAGGGCTTCCTCGATCACCGCGCGCTCCTCCTCCGTCAGCATATACGGGGAATCCCCGCCCTGCACCGGCTTCCCATACGTGACGGAATCCTCTCTTCCATAAATCGAGGTAATCACAACGCCGTCGCCCTTTCCGTCGATGAGCGCGACCGAGTAGCTCAGGTCGCTACCCACCTCAGCGAAGGCGTTGTAGCGCAGGATGGCGGGCGTCGAGACTTTGGACTGAAGCGCTTCTTCCATCTCACGGAGATGCTCTTCAGCTTCGCGCAGTTTCATTTCGAGTTTGCGAACTGCGTCTTTGGTTTCTTCGAACACCCGCTCGAGATCCGCTGCGCTCGTGACCTCTTTCAACCGGTTGAATTTCCGCTTCAAGCGCGCGGAGCGCGACAAAGCGACAGACGCGATGACGAGACAGATGATCGCCAGAATGCCGCTGAACAGCGCGATGTCCAGCGCGTAAGGCTGAAGAATAGAAAGCCCCATGGCCATTCGCCCCTTCTGAAACGACTGTCTGACACGATCCGCACGCAGTGATGGTCGGTAGTATGGCGAGTTCGCGAATCCGCATCACATGCCAATGGCTGGACGACGTTCACATGTGCGAAATGGCGTGAATCACCACCTTGACCATGGGCGCAATGACGATAGCGGGTAATAGATTGGGAACTGAGATCCTGCGCAGTCCCGCGAGTTGGATCCCAATGGCGACAATCAGAAGACCCCCTGCCGCCGTAATCGGTTCAATGACCAACGGCGTGTCCAAGAAACTTCCGAACCAGTGGGAGATGAGTGCAATCAGACCTTGGTACACCAGAACCGGTATTGCAGCAAGTCCGACGCCCGGTCCCAACGTTGAGGTCAGGACCACTGCGGAGAATCCATCAAGCACGGACTTTGCGAAGAGCGTCTTATGATCGCCCTGCAACCCGTCTTGCACTGCGCCCACGATGGACATGGATCCGACACAGAACAGGAGTGTTGCGGAAATAAAACCCTGCGCGATGGGACCTCGATACAGCCGGCGGAAACGGTCTTCCAACTGATGAGCCACGCGATCCAACCGCATCTCGATTTGAAGAAGTTCGCCTGTCACCGCGCCCATCACCACGGAAAAGATGATGAGAACGATGTCATTCATATCGCTGAGCGCCATGCTGAGCCCAATGGCGATGACGCACAGCGCCACGCCGATCGTTACGGTTTCGCGCATCCGATCGGGAATACGGGGCAGCACGTATCCAATCGCTGTCCCCACTACAATCGCGATGACGTCGACAATCGTACCAATAAGAAACATGGAGTCACCTCGCGGCACAACATGGTGAGCCATTCCTCATGGAGCGTGCGCCAACATGAGGTTCATGATGCGCCGCAGATCATCCTCCGAATAATAGTCGATCTCGATCTTCCCCCGCTTTTTGCCCGGCTGAATGCGCACCGAGGTGCCCAAATAGGCTTGAACCTGTTCTTGATAGCGCCGGTATTCGGTCGGAAGCGAGGGTTTGTCGGTTTCACGTGAAACCTTTTTCGGCTGGTAGATGACCATCTCCAACTTTCGCACGCTCCATGCTTCCTTCACCGTCTGCTCCGCCAGCCGAAGCTGATCCTCTTCATTTTCCACTGAGAGCAGTGCACGCGCGTGGCCCATCGTCAATGTTCCACGTGAAACCATGTCCTGAATTTGAGCCGGAAGCTGGAGCAATCTCAACATGTTCGTGATGTGACTTCGACTCTGTCCCACCCGCTTGGCGAGCTCATCCTGCGTCAAGTGGCATTTCTCGATGAGCTTGGCGTACGCATCCGCGATCTCGATGGGATTGAGATCTTCGCGTTGCAAATTCTCAATCAGGGCGATTTCCATCAGCAGGACATCGCTTAGATCCCGAACCACCGCCGGCACGACCTGTAGCCCCGCCATTTTGGCAGCCCGGTATCGCCGCTCGCCAGCGACGATATCGAATCCTTTCACCTGGCTCCGCCGGACAATCAGGGGTTGAAGAATCCCATGTTCTCGAATCGAGTCGCACAACTCCTGCAATTTCTCTTCATTAAACGTTCGCCGCGGCTGGTACGGATTCGGCCGAAGATCCCGAATATCAATCTGCACAATCTGATCCTCGTCCGAGACGTTGAGCTGCGGGATCAAGGCGTCCAAACCGCGGCCCAGACCACGTTTAGCCACGCGCGATCACTTCCTTCGCGAGCTCCATATACGACTCGGCGCCGCGCGATTTCGGATCATAGTGAATGATGGGCCTACCGTGACTCGGGGCCTCACTCAAGCGAACATTGCGCGGAATAATGGTCTTGTACACCTTGTCGCGAAAGAATTTTTTCACGTCCTCGATGACCTGCAAACCCAGGTTGGTGCGCGCGTCCAACATGGTCAGCACCACTCCCTCCACCTCGAGCGACGTGTTTAGGTGCTTTTGTACGAGCCGCACGGTGTTCAGCAACTGACTGAGGCCTTCCAACGCGTAATACTCGCACTGGATGGGAATCATGACCGAGTCAGCCGCCGTCAACGCGTTCACGGTCAACAGGCCCAGCGAAGGCGGGCAATCGATGACGATGTAGTCATATCGACTCCGCATGCCCTGAATGGCTCTCCGCAGCCTTACTTCTCGCGAGATGGTCGGAACCAACTCGATCTCGGCACCCGCCAATTGAATCGTGGCTGGAAGCACGTCCAAATTGTCGAGGCCTGACGGCATAATGGCATCCGCGATATTCACGTCGTTGATAATCACGTCGTAGACACAGTACTTCACGTCGGCCTTGTTGATCCCGACCCCTGACGTGGTATTTCCCTGCGGATCGATATCGATCAGCAGGACGCGTTTGCCCAACGTCGCCAGACAAGCCCCGAGATTCACCGCGGTTGTCGTCTTCCCCACGCCACCTTTTTGATTGGCGATGGCGATCACGCGGGCGCTGGACACGACAAGTCCTCCTTCAAACTCGAACGAAATTCCCTAGATACTGTAGATCATGTCTCAACTCCTCTCATTCTACTGCAAAACCTCGGGGATTTCCGCTTCAACGTTGTGCGGATCCCTTCATCGCGGGAAAAAAACGCGGAAGCGGCCCCTTGGCCGCTTCCTCTCTCTGCGGAGCGCCTTCCACCTTACGCAGCTCTCTTTCATCTGCGCGTTCACGAAGATCTTGCTTCTCGGTGCTCTTCCATGGCCCCCTTGTCTCCCGAGGACTTTTTGGGCACGCGAATCGTGAACTGATAGTACTCTTCGTCGTCCACCTCTTCACAAACCACCTGCAGACCCGTCTGCTCAATCATCTGCAAGGACTGACGGATGGTGTTCACGGCCAGGCGCACATCCTTGGACAAGCCCCGCTTCCTTGGCTTTCTCCGGCGTTCGACCGCCGAGCCTAGGGACTCGAGCTTCGCCTTGACCCTCTCTTCCATCTGCTTGACATTCCAGCCCTTTTCGATGCACTCGTTCAAGAGTTCAATCTGGAGTTCCTCCGAGGGCAGGGCCAAAAGCGCACGAGCGTGGCGCTCTGTGATCTGTCGCGTGAGCAACGCGTCTTGCACAGCCTGCGGCAGATGGAGCAACCTCAACTTGTTCGCGATGGTCGATTGACCCTTGCCTAGCCGTTGCGCCAAACTTTCCTGCGTCAGCCCGTGTAACTCCATGAGCTGCTGATACGCAACGGCCTCCTCAATCGGCGTCAGTCCCTCTCGCTGGAGATTTTCAATCAGCGCTGCCGACGCTGTCTGCGCATCATTCAGATCCCGCACGATGGCTGGGATGGTCGTCCATCCCAGATGGCGCACTGCACGCAGCCGCCGTTCACCAGCGATGAGTTCGTACACATCGCCTTTCTTGCGCACCACCACGGGCTGAATGACGCCGTGGGTGTGAATCGTCTTCGCCAGTTCTTCAATCGATTCCTGATGAAAAATCGCTCGGGGCTGATATGGATTCGGGACAATGCGTTCCACCGGAATATCCACGACCTGCGTCTGCGCGTGTCCAGCGTCGCGGAAGCTGATGAATCGTCCCCACGTTTCCCTCATCTTAGACCCCTCTATTCATGAACACACGAGGATCGACACTCAATGTCGAATTCACCAAGGCGTGCCCGTATTCCTGCTCTTCGACAAAACTTCTCATGAATTTACAAAGATCGTATCTTCCGAACTGGATTCGACACGTTCAGGGCCCTACAACGGTTGCCGGGAAGGTGTTCCGGGCTTTCTTGGGTACCGCTTCGGGCACGGCTCCGCTTGCCGAAAGACGGCAATGACGCGATCGCCCTGGTCGTCCAGCAGCCGATACGCAATCACGCCGTCTGGGCTTGCGCCGAGCACACGCGCTGCGCGCGCAGCGTCTTCCTCCTCGTCCCCATGGTACGACGGACCCTTGTACAAAAACGCTCGGCCACCGAGCTTGAGCATCGGCGCCGCGTACTCCAGCAACACGTTCGATCTCGCCACGGCCCTCGCCACCGCGGCGTCAAAGGAGCCGCGCATGCCGGGCTGCCTCCCCAGCTCCTCCATGCGCGCGTGCAAGGCCTTCACATTCGAGAGGCCGAGATCGCCGATGACACGCTCCACAAATTGCACGCGCTTTCGAGAGGCGTCGCACAGCACAAACGACACATTCCGCCACGTTATTGCCAGGGGAATACCCGGAATCCCCGCGCCGCTGCCGATGTCGATGACGCGGCCGCCTCGCCCGGTGATCTCGCGCCACGCGGGCACCTGCGCAATGGCCGCGCTGTCGAGAAAGTGCTTGATCCACATCTCGCGCGCTTCGACAATGGCCGTGAGATTCAGCCGCTCGTTCCACTCCGCCAACAACTCGCCGTACCGCCGCAACTGACCCTCCATCTCGTCGGTCACGGGAGCCCCCCAGGCGCCCATTTGCTCGATCACGTCACGCATGGGCCGCGCGCCTCTCCTGCGCATCGAGGTACACGAGCAAAATGGAGATGTCCGCGGGGGTCACGCCCGGGATCCGCGCCGCCTGCCCCACGGTGCGCGGACGGATGCGCGACAGTTTCTCTCTCGCTTCCATCGCAAGCCCAGTCATTTGCATATAGTCGAGATCCTCCGGCAGTTTGCGCCCTTCGAGTCGCTTCTGGCGCTCGATGAGTTCGTTCTGCTTCCGAATGTAGCCGGCGTACTTGATCTCGATCTCGACCTGTTCCCGCACCTCGGGGTCGATTTCGACGCCGCCCGTCGGGTCGATGGCGCGAATCTGATCGTAAGACAACTCGGGCCGCTTCAGCAGTTGCGCGAGGCTCATGCCGGAATCGATGGGCTGCGATCCCCACTCGACGAGCCGCTCGTTCACCTCCTGCGGCTTCACCTTCACCCGCGACAGGCGCGCCAGTTCCGCCTGAATGCCCTCCTTTTTCCGCATCACCCGGCTGTACGCCCGCTCCGACACCAGGCCGATGCGATAGCCGAGCTCGGTCAACCGCAGATCGGCGTTATCGTGGCGAAGCAGTAGCCTGTGCTCCGCACGAGAGGTGAGCAGCCGATACGGCTCGTTGGTTCCCTTCGTGACGAGATCGTCGATCATCACGCCGATGTACGCGTCCGATCGCGACAAAACCACGAATTCTTCGCCCTTGACCTTTCTCGCGGCGTTGATGCCGGCCATGATGCCCTGGCCCGCCGCCTCCTCGTATCCGGACGTTCCGTTCAACTGACCGGCGGTAAACAGCCCCTCCACGAGCTTCGTCTCGAGCGTAGGCCACAACTGCGTGGGAACGACCGCGTCGTACTCGATGGCGTACCCGGGGCGCAGCATCTCCGCGCGCTCAAGGCCGGGGATGGAATGGAGAATCTTCAGCTGGACGTCCTCCGGGAGACTCGTCGACAGCCCCTGCACATACCATTCGCACGTGTGCGGGCCCTCCGGCTCGAGGAAGATCTGATGGGTGTCGCGATCGCGAAAGCGCACGACCTTGTCCTCGATAGACGGGCAGTAGCGCGGTCCCGTCCCCTTGATTTCGCCGCTGTAGAGCGGCGACCGGTGCAGATTCTCGAGGATGATGCGATGGGTCTCCTCCGTGGTGCCTGTCAGCCAGCACGGCACCTGATCGCGCACCGGTGTGTCGGGATCGAAAGAAAAGTGGCGCGGAACGGGATCGCCGGGCTGTGCGATGAGTTTGCTGAAATCAATCGAGTTTTTGTTGATGCGAGGCGGCGTGCCGGTCTTGAACCGCACCAACCGGAAGCCGAGATCGACGAGACAATCCGACAGGCGGATGGCCGGCATCTGACCGTTCGGCCCGCTTTCGTACGACACCTCGCCGATGTAAATGCGACCGCGCAGATACGTACCGGTGGTGAGCACCACAGCCTGCGCGTGAAACTCCTGGCCGCTCTTCGTGACCACGCCGTAAATGCGACCGTTCCGCACGAGCAACTCCTCCACCAGGCCCTGCTTCAGGTGAAGGTTTTCGGTCCGTTCAAGCGTCCACTTCATATTCAGCGCGTAGTACGCCTTGTCCGCCTGGGCCCGCAGCGCCTGCACCGCCGGCCCCTTTCCGGTGTTCAGCATCCGCATCTGAATGTACGTGGCGTCCGTGTTCTTCCCCATCTGCCCGCCGAGCGCATCCACTTCGCGCACGACGATGCCCTTCGCAGGTCCGCCAATCGACGGATTGCAGGGCATGTACGCAATCGTATCCAGGTTGATGGTCAAAAGCAGCGTCTTGCATCCCATGCGCGCTGCCGCGAGCGCCGCCTCACATCCGGCGTGGCCGCCCCCGATGACGATCACGTCATACGATCCGGCGAAAAACCGCATCTCCATGCACCTCCCGTCATTTGCCCAGGCAGAAGCGGGAAAAGATTTCGTTCAACAGATCCTCCCCGGCCTCTTCCCCGATGGTTTCTCCAAGTTTCTCATACGCCGACTGAAGCGCCACGGCCACGAGATCCAACGTCGCCCCCGCCTTCGCCGCGTCCCGCGCCGTCCGCAGGTCCTCCTTGGCCTCTTCCAAGAGCCGCTTTTGGCGGTGGTTCGCCATGTAGCTCGCGTCGAGATCGAGGGCCAAATCCCGCCGAATCCGGTTGACGATGGCGTCCCGCAGTTCATCCAGGCCGATGCCCTCGCGAGCCGACACGTGCACGGCCCCTTCCGGCGCCAGTTCGTCCGCAAACCGCACCGCGTCCGGATGCAGGCCGCGGTCCACCTTGTTCAGGATCACCATTCTGCGCGATCCGTCCGACTCGCGCGCAATGGCCTCATCCTCTGGCGAAGGCGGCTCACTTCCGTCCAACACCAGAAGCACCATCTCCGCCTCCTGCATCGACTGGCGCGATCTCGCCACGCCGATTCGCTCCACCACGTCCTCCGTCTCGCGAATGCCGGCCGTGTCGATGAGCCTAAGCGGAATGCCTCGCAGGTTGATGTACTCCTCCAGCACGTCACGCGTCGTCCCCGGCAGATCCGTCACAATAGCGCGGTCCCGCTCCACCAGCGCGTTCAACAGCGACGACTTGCCCACGTTCGGGCGGCCGACGATGGCCGTCGCCACCCCGTCCCGCAGCACCCGCCCAAGCTCCGCCGACCGGATGAGCCCGTCAATTTCGCCCATCAGACCTTCGCACACGCGCACGACGTGATCGCAGGCCACGTCCTCCACGTCGTGCTCCGGGTAGTCGATGGTCACCTCGACGTGCGCCTCAAGCTCCAACAGCCTCCGCCTGAGCGCACGAATCGCCTCGCCAAACCGCCCGCGCACCTGCCGCTCCGCCAGCTTGCCGGCAAACGCCGTCTTGGCGCGGATCAGATCGATCACGGCCTCCGCCTGCGACAGATCCATCCGCCCGTTCAGAAATGCGCGCTTCGTGAACTCTCCCGGTTCGGCCATCCGCGCACCGGCATCTAGGCAAGCGGCGAGCACGGCCTCAACCGCATACGCACCCCCGTGCACCTGCAATTCCAACACATCTTCTCCCGTGTAGCTGTGCGGGCCCGGCATCCACAGCACGATGGCCTCGTCAATCACCTCGCCGGACCTAGGATCAATCACCTGCCCGTACTTCATCCCGCGCTCACGCAGCTTGACCGGAAGGCCGCGCTTCGTCCGCACGAGCCGCTCGCCGACCTCGCGCGCGCCGCGCCCGCTCACGCGGACAATGGCGACGCTCGCCTCCCCAACCGCTGTCGCGATGGCCGCGATGGTCTCTTCCTGATGCACGGCCTGAACTGCCATCTTCCCCCCTCCTTCCTACACAAAAACCCCACTGCTTCGAGCGGGGTCAACGTTTCTCGTGTTCTCCTCCACGCCTCATCAGGCCCAATCGTGCCGCTTCGGAATGATCTTCACCCGGCGATACGGCTCCTGGCCTTCGCTCAGGGTCAGGACGTCGCCTCTCGACTGCAAATGGGCGTGCACCCACTTGCGATCTTTGCGAGGCATCGGATCGAGCGTCACCGGCCTGCCCAGGCGCACGGCTTTGTCCGCTGCCTCCTCCGCCAGCCGCCTCAGCGACTCCAACCGACGATCCCGATAACCCGCCGCGTCCAGCGTGAACCTCATCTTCTCCGAAGCATCCCGATTCGCCACGATGTTCACCAGATACTGCAGCGCATCGAGCGTCGCGCCGCGCCGGCCGATGAGGATGGGAAGCACCTCATCGTCCGCCGAGATGGAGAGTTTCACATGGCCTTCTTCGTCGACATCGTCCGCGACAATGACAGCCTGCCCCAGACCCATCTTCGAGATGGTGGTCCGCAGAAATTCCTTCGCAGCATCGAGAGGCGTCTCGATGACACTCACCTCGACTTCTGCCTCCCGGCCGCCCAGCCATCCGAGAAACCCACGAGCGGGTTCCCGAATGACGCGCACCTGCGCCTGCGATCTCGGCACACCGAGCCTCACCAGTGCCGACATCACCGCTTCTTCAATGGTCTTGCCCGTCGCCACCACTTTTCGCATCTCGCCTAAGCCTCCGACCCTTCGCACTGTGGGCCTTATGAAACCGCGGCTCGCGCCTCTCGTGTCCCGCTATGGCTCCTGTGGACCATCGACTTCGGGCGACGGACCTTCACGACTGGCCTCCGCGCCATCGCTGGACCCATCCGCCCGCGATCCGTCTGTGGTCTTTTTCGCCCCGCTAGACTTTTTGCTGGACTTCTGGCCGGGCGCACGCGATTCCTGCTTCCTGGACGACACCTTGTTGGCGGCCGCCTTGGACGAGTTGCTCGCCTTCGTTCCGCTCGCCGATACCTGCTTCGCAGGAACGTCAGCCGTTGTACGCCTAGCCGACTTTCCACCGCCCGCAAGCGCCATCTCACGCTGTTCGCGCATGTTGGGCAGGGTGATGAACAGATACACCTGAAGAGCGACGAGGAGGTTGGTGTAGATCCAGTACAGGACCAGTCCTCCAGGCAATCGGAAGGCGAAGAAGAAAATCATCACAGGATACACGAACAGCATCGACTTCTGCTGAACAGGCTGACTTCGCATGGACAGCCACGAAGATAAGAGCGTCGAAAGCGCCGCGAGCACAGGCAGGACATAATGCGTGTCCCAATGCCCCAGCGGGAAGATCCCAAGGAAGGTGCTGTGGCGCATGCCGACGTTGCCGACGATGGCGCCGTAAAACGCCCACAAAAACGGGAGCTGAATCAGCATGGGGAAGCAGCCGGCGAGCGGGTTCATGCCCGCCTCCTGATAAAGCTTCATCAGCTCTTCCTGCATCTTCTGGTTGTCGAACTTGTACTTGGTCCGGATCTTCTGGATCTCCGGCTGCAGCTTGACCATCGCGCGTTGAAAGTGAATTTGGCGAAGGAAGAGCGGCAGCACGACCAAGCGGACCAGAATCGCCATGAACAGAATCGAGATCCCGTAATCGTTGCCGAAAAGATGGGCGAAATAATCCATCAAATCGGAGATGCCGTGAAGGATCGAGCCCCATACGTTGTTCGGCCATTCGCCCGGCTTCGTGGGATACAAACCGCATCCTGTCAGCGCCATGGCGGCCGCGAGACTGAGGGCGATGGTCCATCTCCTGCTGGCTTTCTGCTTTCCGTTCAAGCGCGCATCCCCCTACCTGACCTCCGGCACCTCATCCACACCGCCCGGATGCCATGGTCCACACTTGACCAACCGCCGGACGGCGAGCCAACCTCCATAGACCACGCCAAACCGCGCGATGGCCTGGACGGCGTACTCAGAACACGTCGGCGTGAACCGGCACGTGGGCAGCTTGGCTGGCGAGATGTATCGCTGGTAAAATCGAATCAAACCAATCACAAGCCGCTTCACGGACGCTCATCTCCCGCTTCCTGCGGCAACAATTTCGCCTTCTTGAGAAGTCGCTCGACTTCTCGCTCGAGATCGTGAAAATCGGCGTCTGCTGCGTTTGCTCGGCAGACCACCACGATGTCGAGAGGCTGGTCGCCAAGCTCGTCCAACCAACGCTGAAAAATCGCCCGAAGGAGGCGCTTTAAGCGGTTGCGGACGACTGCCTTTCCGACCTTCCTGCTTATGGAAAACCCGACACGAACCCGAGCTACCCGATTGTCGCAATAATACAACACGAGCCTTCCGCTCGCAAACGACTTGCCTTTCCGAAACACGCGCCGGAAATCCCGGCTGTCTTTGAGCCGATGCTGACTCTGCAACGTCCGCCCTCCAGTTCCTCGATGACCCCTGTATCAACCCACCCCTTCACAAAAAAAGGCCACTTCCGTGGCCCTTCTCACGCGGACAGCACCTTACGGCCCTTCGCGCGACGGCGCGCCAGCACGCGGCGACCGCCCTTCGTCGCCATGCGCTTCCGGAAACCGTGGTTCTTCTTCCGCTTGCGAACGTTCGGTTGATAGGTCGGTTTCATCGAGACACCTCCCCCGTGCGGACACACGTAGCTACGATACAGAAAGATCCTGACCATGTCAATGTCCGAATTCTCCACTGTCCACATGTGGACAATTTGGCCGCGCACGCCCTTTCTCTCGACGTCTTCCTCCCGCTCATCCACATCCTATCCACACGTCAACAGCCTGTGGATGGTTCAGCATGTACATCGGTGGATCCTGTGGAAAGACGTTTTTCGACATTGCTCGACGCGCAGGATCCTGCTATGATCTGCGCTATCCGTTATCCACAATCGAGCCTGTGGAACCCTTTCATCCACAACCTTATCCACAACCTGTGGACAACGTTTCCCACAGCTTCTGCACATGTGGATTTTCACTTTACACAAGTCCACAGGTGACACCGATGAAAACCCGGACTTCCTATTGTTCGTCATACTCCCGCGTGCTGTGGACAAGTCCTTTCAACACTAGGGGGAACCTTTCGTGATGAGTACCAAAGTCGATCCGACCTACGATTCGCTGTGGAACCAGGTCCTCAAGATGGTTCAGGACAAGGTCTCCGGGCCTACGTACAGCACTTGGTTTGAGGACACCCACATCGTACAAATCGATGAGTCGGAGCAAACCGTCTACATCTCCGCACCCTCCACATTCGTACGCAACTGGCTGTCCGAACATTACACCTCCCTCGTTGAGACGCTGATGATGACCCTGATGGACCGCGAGTATCGGGTGCGATTTGTCACAGAAGATGAAGTGAAGGCCCCCGCCGTGATCGTCCGGCGCGCGCCCGATCCCGTCGCAACCGATGAAGACACGGAGACGAACCTCAACCCCCGGTATACCTTTGACTCGTTTGTCATCGGCGCGGGTAACCGCTTTGCGCACGCTGCCTGCCTCGCCGTCGCGGAGCGCCCTGCGAACGCCTACAATCCGCTCTTTATCTATGGCGGCGTGGGACTTGGAAAGACGCACCTCATGCACGCCATCGGACACTACGTGCGCCAGCATTATCCGAATTTCAAAGTGAGCTACATATCCTCGGAGCGATTCACGAACGAATTCATCGCCGCCATTCGAGACAAGAATCCCGACTCGTTCCGAGCTCGGTACCGCACCGTCGACGTGCTTTTGATTGACGACATCCAGTTCATCGCCAACAAGGAACAGACGCAGGAGGAGTTCTTCCACACCTTCAACAGTCTTCACGAGGTTGGAAAGCAAATCGTCATCTCGAGCGATCGCCCACCTCGCGAGATTCCAACGCTGGAAGACCGGCTTCGCTCGCGTTTCGAATGGGGGCTCATCACCGACATTCAACCACCTGATCTCGAGACCCGCATCGCCATCCTGCAGCGCAAGGCGAAAGCGGACGGCTTAGACGTTCCTGTCGACGTGCTCGCCTTCATCGCCAACCAAATTGACTCGAACATCCGGGAACTCGAGGGCGCGCTCACGCGGGTGATTGCCTACTCTTCGCTCGTCAAGGAAGATCTGAGCGTCCCCCTGGCCGAGGAGGCCCTGAAGGATTTGATTCACCCGAACCGCCCCCGCGCGGTCACGGTGAATCACGTCCAGAAGGTCGTAGCCGATCACTACGGCCTCAAAGTCGACGACTTAAAGGGCAAGAAGCGAACGCGAAATATCGCGTTCCCTCGCCAGATCGCGATGTATCTGACGCGCGAGCTGACCGACCTTTCGCTGCCCCGCATCGGAGAGGCCTTCGGTGGACGAGATCACACGACGGTCATGCACGCTTGCGAACGGGTGCACGAGGAAATGATGAGGGACGACGAGCTGCGCGCCACCATCGAGCGGCTCAGCCAGGCGATACGAACGCTCACCTAACACAGGTTGTCCACAGGTCAACAGCGCGAAACAGCGAACTTATCCACAAAGTTGTCAACAGGCTGTGCATGAAGGCTGCGGCGAGATCGACGGGTTGTCCACATATCCACCGCGCTGATCATGATCACGACGATGATCAGGATCCTTCCTTACTTCTCCTGCTGATCCTGATGCAACGCCCGCGATGAAATCCGACGCTGCTCTGCACAGGGAAGGGAGTCGACGCATGGAATTCTCACTGCAAAAGCAGGCGCTCTTGAACGCCCTGCAGATTGTCTCCAAGGCCGTGGCTGTGCGAACCCCCAAACAGGTGCTGATGGGGATCCTGATCGAGGTTCACGAGGACGAGATCGTCGCAACCGCCTATGATCTCGAACTCGCGATTCAGACGCGTGTACCGGTCGGTGACGAAACCGGACTCCGCGTCCATCAGACGGGCGCCATCGTCCTGCCCGCCCGATATTTCGGCGACATTGTGCGCAAGCTCCCCGACACGGAAATTCATATGCGCGTCGACGCCAACTATATGACGGAAATCTCCGCGCAAAGCGTGGAATTTCACCTTCATGGCATCGATGCCGAGGAGTTCCCCGAGTTGCCAAGCTTCATGGGCTATGAGAGTATGCAGATCCCTGCCAAAACGTTGGGGCGGCTCATCGAGTCCACCGTTTTCGCCGCGGCCACGTCGGAGGTCCGGCCGGTATTGACCGGCGTGTCGATCACGTCGGATCCCACGCACCTCACGTTCATCGCCACCGACGGCCTGCGGCTCGCCCAGCACCGCGTGCCCCAGGCGGATCTGCCCGAACGCCAGGTGGTGATCCCGGCGAAGTCGCTCTCCGAGTTGGCGAAGATCTTGCCGGAGGACGAGACGCCCGTGGAGATGATCCTCACGCCGAGCCACGGCCTTTTTGTGGTCGGCTCGACGCGGTTTTACACTCGCCTCCTGGAGGGCACGTATCCCGACACTTCGCGGCTGATTCCTCGCTCGGCGCGCACACAGGTGGTGCTGGACGGAGACGCATTTCTTCACGCCATCGATCGCGCCGCACTCATCGCCCGTGACAAAGACAATCACATGGTGCGCCTCGAGGTGACGGGCGATACGCTCACGGTGACCTCGCATTCCCCGGAGGTCGGAAACGTCTCCGAGACGCTGAGCGCCCTGCGCAAGGAAGGCGAAGATCTGCAGATTGCGTTCAACGGGCGGTACGTGATCGAAGCCGTGCGTGCACTCGACGCCGCTGAGATCGCCATTCGATTCAACGGGGCGAATCAGGCCTTCGTCATCGAGCGAAGCGGCGATCCGTCCATGCTGCAGCTCATCTCGCCGATACTCTGGAGGTCGTGATGGACGTTCACATTCGAGGAGAGCACATCACATTGGGTCAACTGCTAAAAAAGGTGAGAATCGTGGCCTCGGGCGGCGAGGTCAAGTCGTTTCTCGCCGAAGGGCGCGTGCGCGTCAACGGGGCCACGGAGACGCGGCGCGGCAGGAAACTGCGCGACGGCGACGAGATCGAAGTAGAAGGCGCGGTGTATCGCGTGGTGAGCGAATCGGATGGACATCCGGCGCGTTGAACTCCACGACTTTCGCAACTATGCGAAGGCCGAGATCGAATTGTCGCCAGGGGTGAACGTGCTCGTCGGCGAGAACGGCCAGGGAAAGACGAACGCGTTGGAAGCCATGCTGCTCATCGCTGTGGGCAAGTCGCACAGAGCGCATCGGGATCGCGACCTCATCCGCTGGGAACAGGACCGCGCCCGCATCCTGTTAGAGGCCTCGACGCGGTACGGAGACCGGCGCCTGATGCTGGAACTGGGGCCGGAGGGGCGCAGGGCGTTCGCCAATGGCGTTCAGGTGGGGCGGATGACCGAGTTTGTCGGCCAAGTGCAGGTGGTGCTCTTCGCGCCGGAGGATCTCGATCTCGTCAAGGGCAGTCCCCGCGTTCGGCGCAGGTTTCTCGACACGGAACTCGGGCAGCTGGAGCCCTTGTACCTTCACCACCTGAGCCTCTACAATCGCGCGCTTTTGCAGCGAAACCGTTGGCTGAAGACCGCTTCGCTGTCCCCGGACGACGACGTGCTCGCCACGTTCGACCATCAGATTGCGTTTCATGGTGCGCACGTGATTCACCGGCGCCTACGGTTTCTCGCGCGGTTGCGCGCATACGCCGCCCGCATCTACAGCGACATCGCGAGCGGCCGGGAAGAGTTTGCGCTCTCGTACCGAAGTTCCGTTTCCGGCGTCGAGGAAGACATGAGGGTGGAAGAAATGACAGAAACCTTACAGCGCGCGCTCCAGAAAAACCGGGCGCAGGATCTGCGCTTGGGCACCACGAGCGTCGGTCCTCACCGGGATGACGTGCTGCTCTTTCTCGACGGCCGAGAAGTCCACACGGCGGCCAGTCAGGGACAGCAGCGGACCATTGCGCTGTCGCTTCGGCTCGCCGAGATCGATTTCATGCGCGAGGAGCTCGGCGAGTATCCCGTGTTGTTGCTGGATGATGTCCTGTCCGAACTCGACGATCTCCGCCAGCGCAACCTCGTACTGGGCATGAGCCGCAAGGTGCAGACGGTCATCACCACGACCAGCCTCAATCGACTCGGCCAGGAGCTGGACGATTTCCGGCTGTTCCGAGTTTGTTCTGGTATAATAGCCGAAGAACGCGTCTGAAGTGCGGAAAACTCGGCGATCCTGAGAGGATGGGCGCCGAGCCGCTTTTTGTTGTGTTCTGAGGCGGAGGGAACTTCTTTGGCGGATCGAATACCGGAACAGGTTTACGACGAGTCGCAAATTGAAGTCCTGGAAGGGCTCCAGGCTGTGCGCAAGCGGCCTGGCATGTATATCGGCTCGACGAGCGCGAAGGGGCTGCACCACCTGGTGTGGGAGATTGTTGACAACGCCGTCGACGAAGCGCTCGCCGGGCGATGCACGCGCATCGTGGTGCAGGTCCACCCGGACAACAGCGTGACCGTCATAGACAACGGGGCCGGGTTTCCCGTGGGCATTCACCCGAAGACCGGAAGGCCCGCGGTCGAGACGGTCCTGACCACGCTGCACGCGGGCGGCAAGTTCGGTGGAAAAGGATACAAGGTTTCGGGCGGTCTGCACGGTGTGGGTGCCTCCGTGGTGAACGCGCTGTCGGAGTGGATGCGCGTCGAAGTGCATCGCGATGGCCGCATTTATGTGCAGGAGTACGAGCGCGGCACGCCGCTCTACGACCTGAAGGTCATAGGCACGACGGACAAGACGGGGACGAAGGTCTCGTTCAAGCCGGATCCCGAGATCTTCACGGAGACCACGGTGTTCTCGGCCGAGACACTCATGAACCGTCTACGCGAACTCGCCTTCCTCAACGCAGGCCTGGAAATTGTGTTTGAGGACGAGCGGGAGGGCGGCAAGCGCGCGGTCTTCAAGTACGACGGGGGTGTCGCAGAGTTCGTCCGCTGGCTGAATCAGTCGAAGGACGTGCTGTTTGACGATCCCATCTACGTCTCGGCGGTGAAGGACGACGTGGCGGTCGAGATCGCCCTCCAGTACAACGACGGGTACACGGCGACGGTCTACTCGTTCGCGAACAACATCAACACGGCGGAGGGCGGCACGCACGAGGCCGGCTTCAAGAGCGCACTCACGCGCGTGATCAACGACTACGCTCGGCGATACGGCTTCTTGAAGTCAAACGACAACAGCATGACGGGCGACGACGTCCGCGAGGGGCTGACCGCCGTGGTGAGCGTCAAGGTTCCGGAGCCCCAGTTCGAGGGCCAGACCAAGACGAAGCTCGGCAACAGCGAGGTCCGCGGCATCGTCGAGACGCTCTTCGCCGAGCGGATGCAGATGTTCCTTGAGGAAAACCCGTCCATCGCGCGGAAGATTGTGGACAAGTGCATTCTCGCGGCGAGGGCGCGCGAGGCGGCAAGGCGCGCGCGCGAGTTGACGCGCAGCAAGAAGATGGACGTGACGAGCCTCCCTGGCAAGCTCACCGACTGCAGCTCGAAGGATCCGGAGCGGTCCGAGCTGTTTCTCGTCGAGGGAGATTCCGCGGGCGGATCGGCCAAGATGGGGCGAGATCCGCAGACGCAGGCCATTCTGCCGCTGCGCGGGAAGATCATCAACGTGGAAAAGGCGCGCCTGGACAAGGTGCTGGCGAACGAGGAGATCCGCGCCATCATCACCGCGTGCGGCACGGGCATCGGCGACGACTTCGACATCTCGAAGGCCCGCTATCACAAGATTGTCATCATGACGGATGCCGATCACGACGGGAGCCACATTCGCATTCTGTTGCTCACGCTCTTCTACCGGTTCATGCGGCCGCTCATCGACGCGGGCTACATCTACATCGCCCAGCCCCCGCTTTACAAGATCGAGAAGGGCAAAGTGGTGCGGTACGCCTATTCCGACGCCCAGCTCGAGCAGATCCTGCAGGAGATGGGTCGCGAGGGCGTGCGGCTGCAGCGGTACAAGGGGCTCGGCGAGATGAACGCCGACCAGCTCTGGGAGACGACCATGGATCCGGAGTCGCGCACGCTGCTTCGCGTCACGATGGAGGATGCGATGGACGCGGACATGATCTTCAGCATCCTCATGGGGGACAAGGTCGAGCCGCGGCGGGATTTCATCGCGGAACACGCGCGATTTGTCCGCAATTTGGACGTCTGACACGGACACACGGGCGACGCTTGGCCCGGGTGGAACCAGATGAGAGGTGGCATGCATGGCAGACGAGAGCAGCTCTCGCGGCATTTTGCCGGTGGACATCAGCCAAGAGCTGCGCAATTCGTTTCTTGATTACGCGATGAGCGTCATCGTCGCCCGGGCCATTCCGGACGTGCGCGATGGCCTGAAGCCTGTGCATCGGCGCATCCTGTACGCGATGTACGAGGCAGGCATGACGCCGGACAAGCCGTACAAGAAGTCGTCGCGCATCGTGGGCGACGTGCTGGGTAAGTTCCACCCGCACGGCGACGCGGCGGTGTATGAGGCCTTGGTGCGGCTGGCGCAGGATTTTTCGACGCGATATCCGCTCATCGACGGGCACGGGAACTTCGGATCCATCGACGGCGATGCGGCTGCGGCCATGAGGTACACCGAGTCGCGCATGTCCGCCATCGCGCTTGAACTCCTGCGGGACATCAACAAGGAGACGGTCGACTTCATTCCCAACTACGACGAGCAGGAAGAAGAGCCCGTCGTCCTGCCGTCCCGCTTCCCGAACCTTCTCGTCAACGGATCGAGCGGTATCGCCGTCGGCATGGCGACGAACATCCCGCCGCACAACCTGCGCGAGGTGATCGACGGCGTCGTCATGCTGATCGACCGTCCGGACGCGACGCTCGACGACCTGATGACGGTCATCAAGGGCCCGGACTTCCCGACGGGCGGCGTCATTTTGGGCCGCGAGGGGATTCGAAAGGCCTATGAGACGGGCCGAGGCTCCATCACCGTGCGCGCGGTCACCCATTTCGAGGAGCTCTCCGGCGGCAAGACGCGCATCGTGGTGACAGAGATCCCGTACCAGCAGAACAAGGCGCGCATCGTGGAAAAAATTGCGGAGCTCGCGCGCGAGAAGAAGATCGACGGTATCACGGATCTCCGCGACGAGAGCGATCGGCGCGGCATGCGCGTCGTGATCGAGCTGCGCCGCGACGTGCGCCCGCAGGTGGTGCTGAACAACCTGTTCAAGCACACGGCCCTGCAGACGAGCTTCGGCGTCATCAATCTGGCGCTCGTGAACGGCGAGCCGAAGGTGCTCACGCTTCGCGAGACGCTCGAGCACTATCTGAATCATCAGCGGGACGTCGTCCGCCGCAGGACGCAGTACGATCTCGCCAAAGCCGAGGCGCGGGCCCACATCCTGGAAGGTCTGCGCATCGCGCTCGATCACCTGGACGAGGTCATTTCCCTCATCCGCAGCTCGCGCACTGTCGACGAGGCGCGCCAGGGACTCATCTCGACGTTCGGGCTGTCGGAGGAGCAGGCCCAGGCCATCCTGGACATGCGCCTGCAGCGGCTGACGGGCCTCGAGCGGGAGAAGATTGAGGCGGAGTATCAAGAGTTGCAGCAGCGCATCGCCGAGCTCAAGGCCATCCTCGCCGATCCGAAGCTCCTAGACGGCGTGATCCGGCAGGAGATCCTCGAGATCAAGGAGCGGTTCGGCGACGAGCGGCGCACGCGCATCGTCAACGCCGAGGGCGAGATCAGCGAAGAGGATCTCATCCCGGTGCACGATGTCGTGATTGCCCTGACGCACCGCGGCTACATCAAGCGGCTGCCGCTCTCCACGTACCACAGCCAGCGCCGCGGCGGGCGGGGGATGACGCTCATCAACGCGCATGAGGAGGATTTCGTCACCGGGCTGCACGTGACGTCGACGCACGATTACCTGCTCTTCTTCACGAATCGCGGCCGCATGTATGCCATCAAGGCCTACGACGTGCCGGAATTTAGCCGGCAGGCGCGCGGAACGCCAATCGTGAACCTGCTCAACATCGAGCAGGGCGAGAAGGTCACCGCGATGATCCCGGTCAAGTCGCTCGATCCGGCCGAGATCGGCGACACGTACCTGTTCTTTGCCACGCGCCAGGGCATCGTGAAGAAGACGCCGCTCGCCGAGTACTCGAACGTGCGCAAGAACGGGCTCATCGCCATCAACCTCCGCGACGACGACGATCTCGTCGGCGTGAAGCTGACGGACGGCACGAAGGAGATCATGATGGTCACGCGCAACGGGCTCGCCATCCGCTTCCCGGAGACCGATGTGCGCCCCATGGGCCGCGCCGCGACCGGGGTCAAGGGCATCTCGCTCAGCGAAGGCGACGAGGTCATTGCCATGGATGTGGCGGAGGACGATCACGACGTGCTCGTGGTCACGTCTCGCGGCTACGGCAAGCGCACGCCGGTGAGCGAGTATCGCGCGCAGTCGCGCGGCGGCAAGGGCATCAAGACGCTCAACTGCACGCCGAAGAACGGGCATGCCATCGAGATGTGCATGGTGACGGAAGACGACGACGTGATGATCGTCACACAAGCTGGCGTGGCGATTCGCATCCATGTGCGAGATGTCTCCACGCTGAGCCGGAACACGCAGGGCGTGCGCCTCATCAACGTCGATGAAGGCGTCGAGGTGGCCTCCGTCAGCCGCGTGGTCAAGGACGACGAGGATTCGGAGCCGTGATGGCATGGGGCGCGCTTGGATAGAGGCGCGCCCTTCTGTTACGATGCGAGTGAGGAGGCGGTGTCGGTGCAGAACGCGTTTTGGGATTTTCTCGTGCACACGAGCGCGATGTTTCTCGCCTTTGCGACGTTTGTCGGGCTTTGCTTTATTGTGGTAAACGCCATCGTCAAGGAGAAGTGAGGCCGTGAGGCGCTGGTCGAGACGAGGAGAGTGACCGCATGTTTCGAAGGCTGACAGCGTCCGATCACGACCGCGTCGTTGCCTACTTGTCGAAACGGCCGGCGCTTCACACGTTTCTCACGGGCGACATCGAGCGGTACGGTTACGACGCGCCCTTTCAAGAGGTGTACGGGTATCTGACCGACGGACGCGTGACCGCGGTTCTACTGCGTTTCTATGGAAGCTACATCTTTTCGACGGAGGGTCCCGACGCCGTAGAAGACGTTGTCCGCATGCTGCAATCGAACACGGCTTGGACGATGGTGCAGGGAGATTCCGTGTCGCTGAGCCTCCTCCAGGACGTGGGCGGATTTCAACCGCGGCAGGTGCGGGAGTTTGCCTTTGCCGAACGCCCGCCGGGTGCGCCGAGACCCTTTGTTGACACCTCGGGAGTGTACCAGGCGACGGTCGATCACGTCGGTCAACTGTGGCAACTGCGAAAGAGCATCGCGGAGTTTGCAAACAGCAACACGACCGAGTTGTCGCTTCGCCAATCGTTCGAGTCCGGCGACACGCTGTGTTTCTACGTTCCCGGAGAGCGCGGCGAGATGGCGGCGTCCGCGAGCGCGGTGGCCGAGAACACGTGGACGGCGATGGTCGTAGGCGTGTGCACGCGCCCCCTGTATCGAGGACTGGGCTATGCCACGCGGTGCGTGGCGAAGCTGTGCGACGTCTTCGATGAGCGCGGCAAGACCCTCTGCCTGTACTACGACAATCCCAACGCTGGTGGCATCTATCGTCGCCTGGGATTCGCCGTGACGAGCGGGTGGACGCAGTTTTTCAGGTAAATCTCCAGCGTGGTGCGGTGAATGGCTGGTCGCGGGGGAACGAGGGTGTAGGCCGCGATGAGCCGGAAAACGGATTCACCTTTGCGCGGAGTCCTCTACAGCGAAGTGATGGAGGCGCGCCGATGACGTTTGATGAGCTCATCGCCGGAACCTAATCCGTGCACGGGTTTCGGCAACTTTCTCCAGAGGCGACGGCCGGATCCGTGGCGGCGGCGCTCGAGACGGATCAGAGACACGTGTATGTGGGTGTGTGCATTGACACGGCGTGCTCCCTCGGGTTCTGCGCCGAACATGCGGCCGCGGCGGCCATGATCACGGCGGGGGAAAACCGCGTCGCCCGGATGGTGGCGGTGGGCCGGGACGGCCGGATCTTACCGCCATGCGGGCGCTGCAGAGAGTTCATTCGCCAACTTCATCCCGACAACCGGGAGGCCGAGGTCATGGTGGCGCCGGGCGTCATTGTGAGGCTGGGAGAGCTTCTTCCCCATGATTGGCTCGCGTGATGGCGAAAGAGATGGCGCATGGTGTGGAAGGGGGAGCGCAGTGAAGGCTAAGACTTTGGAGGATGTACTTCGGGATCCGGAATTCCGACAACAATATCCGCCGGAATTTCTGAAGGTTCTCGAAGACCCGAAGTTCCGCCAGGAGTTTCAACAATTCTGTGCGTGGGCGGAATCGCTCATCGATACGAAGAACATCGGCAAAATGAGCCTGGACGAGCTGGCAGAGTCGGTGGCGGAGCGACTTTGGGGTGTCATGCTCACGATGTTCGAGCGGCAGGTCATCGAAATGGAGCGCGCTGGACGTGACGCGTCGCATCTTAGAGCGTGGCTTGCAAAGCACGGACGATTCCCTGAACAGGAGGACGAAGAAGGAGACGCTTGAGCGCAGGCCACGAGGGCATCAAGCGCCCGTTGCCTGATCCATCAGTGCGTTTGCGCTTGAGTATTCCTGTTTTTTCCTCGTATTTTTCTCCGCGATCCCGCTTGACACAGAGGGGGAGGCGGTGATAGTATCATTCTCGCCGCCCGCGAGGCGGCAGGAAATCCGCGCGGTGGCGCGGGAATCGCTCCTTGAAAACTAAACACACGAGACCACCAAGCCCGTAAGTCCTTGTGACCGAACGGTCAGGATAAAGCACTTGGATTGAGAGTTTGATCCTGGCTCAGGACGAACGCTGGCGGC
>NZ_BAAJPH010000123.1:0-407 GCF_057538885.1 Alicyclobacillus sp. CIJ1
GCAGCACGGGCAGCACGGGCAGCACGGGCAGCACGGGCAGCACGGGCAGCACGGGCAGCACGGGCAGCACGGGCAGCACGGGCAGCACGGGCAGCACGGGCAGCACGGGCAGCACGGGCAGCACGGGCAGCACGGGCAGCACAGGCAGCACAGGCAGCACGGGCAGCACGGGCACCACGGGCACCACAGGCACCACGGGCACCACGGGCACCACGGGCACCACGGGCACCACGGGCACCACGGGCACCACGGGCACCACGGGCAGCACGGGCACCACGGGCACCACGGGCACCACGGGCACCACGGGCACCACGGGCACCACGGGCACCACGGGCACCACGGGCACCACGGGCACCACGGGCACCACGGGCACCACGGGCACCACGGGCACCACGGGCACCACGGGC
>NZ_BAAJPH010000124.1:0-57101 GCF_057538885.1 Alicyclobacillus sp. CIJ1
GCACCACGGGCACCACGGGCACCACGGGCACCACGGGCACCACGGGCACCACGGGCACCACGGGCACCACGGGCACCACGGGCACCACGGGCACCACGGGCACCACGGGCACCACGGGCACCACGGGCACCACGGGCACCACACCGGGCCACATCATCGTGTCGGCGCAGCTTCCTAAAGTGCCCGGAGGACTGCTGCCCCAGACGTCCACACGCCTCCCGCTCTGGATTGCGTTGGGCCTCGCCCTGTTGATGCTCGGGGGCGGTTCCGCCGTTCCCGTGTGGCGGTGGACGCGGCGTTGGATGGTGTGAGTGATGAAGGCGAAGCAGATGCGGCGGCTCGCGCTCGGCGCGCGGGCCGTTCCGCTTCTTCTGACGCTCATCGGGGCCGTGATGGCGGGTGACGCAGGATGGGCGTACTTGTGGGAGACCGCCTGGGTGAACCATCGCCCCCTCCCCGCCTATCAGCCCGGGCCGCGCGCTATCGGTCAAGGTGCTAACGAGGTTCCGCTTTGGATGCCTCCGCCGCAGCCGGGACAAAAGATCGGTGAACTCGTCTTTCCAGCCGAAGGCGTGCGCGTGCCTGTCGTCCAAGGGGATTCGTGGGCAGATCTGGCGCTTGGCGCTGGGCACGATCCGGCCTCCGCTCTCCCCGGGCAGGGCAGCAACGTGTACGTCGCGGGACACCGCGACACGGTGTTTCACGTCCTGAGCCGCCTGCACGCAGGCGATCTCGTCGAATTTGAAACACCCTACGGGACGTTCACCTATCAGGTGACGGGTGCGCAAATCGTCCCGCCGACCGACACCGCCGTGACCGCACCGACGCCACGAGAGACTTTGACACTTCAGACCTGTTGGCCTTTTGACTACATCGGGTTCGCGCCCCTCCGGTACATCGTCCACACCCGCTTTCTTCACGGTCCGCGCGCAACGAACGGAGGGTGAAGATCCCCCCTCGTCATGGGGGGGTTCCCCCGAATTCCCCCGGTTCTCGGGATATAGGCAGACTATTTCGGATTGTATACTCCAAGAAAGATAAGTGTCGTGGCGCGTGTCCCTAGTGCAGGCCCAAAGGCTTGTACGGGAGGCATGGCGACTCGCGAGGGGGTGCGTGTCCCATGGCGGTTGCGCTGAATACCGAAGAGAGGAACGAGCTGGAGCGAGCGCGGCGGTTCATCGAGCGGGAGCGCCGGAAGATCACGCCGAGCAGGCGCCAGCGCGAGGTGGTGAAAGCGCTTGTAAAGCACGGCGTGTTGCATGCGCTCCGCGATAGGAGCCGAGACGAAGAGGCCGGTCAGCGCCTCTTGGGTCAACGGCTGCGCGCGGCGTTTGAAGAACTCGGCCCCACATTTATCAAGCTCGGGCAGGTCATCATGACGCGGCAGGAGCTGCTACCCGAAGCGGTGACGGCGGAGCTGGCCTACCTCCTCGACAGCGTGCCCCCGCTGCCCTTTCACTACATGATGGCCGTGCTCGAGGACGAGATCCCCAATTGGGCTGACGTGTTTCGCTGGATTGACCCGAATCCGCTTGGTTCGGCTTCGCTGGCGCAAGTGTATCGCGCTCAGCTGGCCGATGGCCGGATGGCCGCGGTCAAGATTGTCCGGCCGCTCGTCGACAGACTGTTCCAAGTGGACATCAACAACGTGCGCAAGCTCGTCCGGCGCTTGCAGAAATTGCTTCCGCCGCAACTCGAGGTTTCCATTGATTTAAACGGCATTATTGAAGACTACTACAGCAGCACCATGAACGAGCTGGACCTGCGCCGCGAGGCGGAAATCATGGAAGAGCAGCGCGGCATGGTCCAGGAGTTTGAAACCTTGTACATCCCTGAGGTGTACCACGTCACGCAGCGCGTGCTGGTGATGGAGTTCATCGATGGGTGGAATCTGAAAGACTTTCCCGTCGACTTCTTCACCTTTGAAGAGCGCTTGGAGCGCATGACGGATCTCGCGCATTACTACGTGAAAGCGTTTGTCGAAGGGAATTACCACGCGGACCCACACGCATCCAACCTGATGGTGGATAAGCGGACCAAGCGCATCGCCATCCTCGACTGGGGCCTGGTGGGGCGGATGGACGCGGCGCACACGGAGGCCATCTTCCGCATGCTCATGCACGTGCGCGTCAACCAGCAGGAGGACGCCATCGAGGCCCTGCTCGACATCTACGAACCGACTCGGTACACCGATCTCGTCCGCCTGCGGGATCAACTGCGCTCCTTGCTCATCCACTACACCAACAGCACGCAGGCCAGCTACTACAACTGGGGCAACCTCCTGCTCAGCACCATCGTGATTGCGGCCAAAAACTACTGCCGAATTCCGAACGGCTTGGCGCTCTGGACCAAGGGTTTTTCCGCGGCGGAAGGCACGGCGCGCTGGCTTTGTCCCGAGATCTCGTATCACCAACTGGTGGAGATTGCGGACGTCCAGATCCTGCGACGCTGGATGATGCGCCGCTTCAACTATCACACCAACGCCAGCTTTGCGGCTGAGTTCGCCAAACTCACTGCGACGCTGCCGCGGCGCCTCAATAAGATCCTCGAGCACTTCGAATGGAACGACTTCCGCGTCAACCTGGATGCCCAGTTGTCTCACCAGGCCGTGCGCACGCTGCACCGCGTAGTCAACAAATTGCTTCTGGCCACCATGTCGGGGACGTTCTTCCTCGGCGGCGCCATCCTGCTCGCCTTTGCTGACACGCGGCCGGATGCGCATGGCGGGATTGTCGATCTCGGCTGGGGTGGCGTAGCGGCCAGCGTGGCCCTCGGACTCTCAGCGCTCTGGAGCACCATCCGATCCAAGAAGCGAATCTGAACAGCGGCGGAGGGGATGTGTATGGCGGTGCAGTTTCAGTCAAGGGATTCCATGCCAGCCCGCGGCGGCACGCGTGAGACGGGAAACTTATCGCGCGAGGCGCAGGAGCAGTTGACGATTCAAAAGCGCATCGAGGCGTTTTACCGCCAGTCTGGCGGACCCAACAATCCGGATATCCCGAAGATCCTGGAGAAGCACCTCCTGTACGGGCGCGATCACGGCCCAAAGGGCAAGCGCGAGACGTTGGAGGACGCTTTGCGCGACATGATCACCCAGGACTATTCCAATCAGATCCTTTTCAAGTGGTTCATGCAGATGCGCATGGAGCGACAGAAGCGTGCACAGGCGGATCGCGCCGAGTTAGCTCGCATGCGGGGCGAGTTGGAAGCTCTGAAGCAGCAGGTCCAGGCGCTGCGGGCGCTCATTGAGGAGCACGTCGTCCCCCAGCACGCGGCGCCGAGTCGTGCGCAAGGCTGCGGCGAAATGTCAAGGGAGGAACAGCCATGGTCATGACGAGTGTGAGGCTCCCCGAGTACGGCATGTTCATCGACGGCGAGTACACGCCTGCGGAAAGCGGCGAGATGTTCGAGGTGGTGAATCCCGCTACGGGTCAGCCCTGCGCGCGCGTGGCCAAGTCGGACGTTCGAGACGTGGACCGCGCCGTGCGTAGCGCTCGGCGGGCGTTCGAATCCGGCGAGTGGTCTCGCGCCAAGCCCCACGAACGGGCCCAGGTGTTGTTGCGGTTTGCGGACGAGATCGTCGCACACGCGCAGGAGATCGCGTTTCTCGAGATCCTGACATCCGGTGCAACCGTGCGGCGCGTGTCGAACGCGGACATGTTGCTCATTGTCGACCTGCTCCAGCAGACGGCCAAGTTCGCGCAGGAGTACGAATACGCGAAGACGCTTCCGCTGCGTCCGTTTCCGGCGCCGAGCCACAACCAGGTGTGGAGAGAACCGGTCGGCGTCTGTGCGGGCATCACGGCGTGGAACTATCCGCTCATCCTCGCGATGTGGAAATTGGCGCCCGCGCTCGCCATGGGCAACTCCATCGTCATCAAGCCGGCGTCCAACACGCCGCTTTCCACGCTCAAGCTGGCCGAGCTCGCCGTGAAGGCCGGGCTGCCGAAGGGCGTGTTCAACGTGGTCACCGGGCCGGGATCGTCCGTGGGCGAAGCGTTGGTCACCCACCCGGAGGTCGACAAAATTGCCTTCACCGGATCCACCGAGGTCGGCAAGCGCATCATGCAACTCGCCGCCCAGGGCGTGAAGCGCGTGACGCTGGAGTTGGGCGGCAAGTCGCCGGCCATTGTATTGCCGGATGCGGATCTGGATCTCGCCATTCCCGGCATCCTGTTTGGCGTCTTTCTGCACAGCGGCCAGGTGTGTGAGTGCGGGACGCGCGTGATTGTCCACGAAGAGATCTACGAAGAAGTCGTGAACCGACTGGCGGAGATGGCTTCGCGGATCAAACTTGGCAACCCGCTCGACGACAAGGTGGGCATGGGGCCCATCATCTCGGAGACACAGCTCAAGTCCATCCTGGGTTATATCGAGTCCGGCAAACAGGAGGGAGCGCGCCTGGTGTGCGGCGGTTCGCGCGCAGAGGTGCCAGGGCTCGAAGGCGGGTATTTCGTCCAGCCCACCATCTTCGCGGACGTCGACAACCGCATGAAGATTGCACAGGAGGAGATCTTCGGTCCCGTGCTCGCGGTCATGAAGGCGCGAGACGTGGACGAGGCGGTGCGGCTGGCCAACGACACCGTGTATGGGCTCGCGGGCGGCGTCTGGACGTGCGATCTCAACCAGGCCTATCGCGTCGCGCGCGAAATTCGCGCGGGAACCATCTGGGTGAACGATTGGCACATGTTCCGCAGTGACGCGCCGTTCGGCGGTTACAAGATGAGCGGCTTTGGGCGCGAGATAGGCCGGTATGCGCTCGACGAGTACACGCAGCTGAAACATGTGCACGCCTCCCTCGTGCACGAGGTGGAAAACCGCCACTGGTATTCCATTGTCCTGCCCGAGAAGGCCTGACGCCATCGACGACTGCGAGGGGGTTCATCCATGCCATACATCCGATCCGGCTTTCAATTCATGGCGAGAACGACCATCACAAACGGCGTTGGCTCGCGCGTGCTCCTGCCTGAGACCGTGCGCGGGCTCGGCGGCAAGCGCGCGTTTGTCGTCACCGACCCCGGAATTGTGCGAGCCGGCTTGCTCGACAAGATTCTGGAGCTGTTCGATCTCGTCCCGACGCCCGTGACCATCGCCGGCGTGTTCGATCGCGTCGAGCAGGACGCGAAGGCGCATATCATCAACGAGGCCGCGCGCGCGTACCGCGAGTGTGCCGCAGACAGCCTCATCGCCCTCGGCGGGGGCAGCGTGCTCGACACGGTGAAGGGCATCAAGTGGATGGTGAGCCGCGGCCTCACTGACATCCGACCGGCGCTCATCGGCAATGTGCTCGAGATGTGGCCCGAAGCGCAGCCTATCTTCATTCCGCACGTGGCGCTGCCCACCACCGCCGGAACCGGTGCAGAGGCTTCGCCCATCGCCGTGGTCTTCCACGACGATCTCGGCGTCAAGGTGAACCTCATCAACCCGTTCATCAACGCGGATATCGCCATTCTCGATCCGGAACTCACCGTCGGCCTGCCACCCACCATCACCGCGTTCACGGGCTTCGACGCGCTGACGCACGCCATCGAAGGCTTCTTCTCGCCGCAGGCCAACCCGTTCACCGACGCGTACGCCATCCAATCCGCGCGCATGATCTTCGAAAACCTGCCGAAGGCCGTGGCCAACGGGCAGGATCTGACCGCGCGCGCCAACATGCTCATGGCGAGCACGATGGCGATCATCAGCTTCAGCCTCGCCTTGAACGCGATTCCTGTGCACAACATGGCGCACGCCTTCGGCGCGAAGTTCGGCATTCCGCACGGCCTCGCGAACGCGGTACTCCTGCCGAACGTGATGGCCGCGATGCCCGCGTTCTACCGCCCGCGCGTGGTGGAATTCATGCAGGCACTGAATCTCGACGCACCTTCCGATCCCGACGCTGCCCTCGACGCGCTCATCCAGCGCATTCGCGACCTGCGAGAACAAGTCGGCCTGCCCGCGACGTTTGCCGACTACCAACTTGACAAGCGGCAGCTCGGCAAGATGGTGGATCTGGTGCACGCCGATCCGTCCGGCGTCGTCTATCGCCTGCCGGATGCCATCATCCAGCGCGTCACGCGCGAGGTGGCGAGCTGAGACCAGGCACAGGGTTGGAATGAGCTTCACATCTCATATTCCTCGGCGATCTCGTTCGATGAGGGGCGAGATCGCCTTTGTTGTGTGCTCTTTGTCTCAATTCGGACAAAACCGAAGAAACTTGTAATTCGTTCTTCCAAATCACTGGGTCTTCAAGCTAGAATGAGTTGACACGACTTCCAATCGCGATGGGGGTTTCATGGGATGCGAAAGAACAGATACGCTGGTTGTGCATTGGTTGTCGCCGCTGCACTGTCGCCATACCTCACCATGGAGGTGAGCGCCGACACCGTCGAGTCCAAGGGGGCGTTTCTGCAACTCCTTCTGCAGCAAGCGGCGGTCAAGCCCGATGCCTTGGGCAGGTCCCCTTACGCGGACGTACCCACCCATTCAGCGCTGTGGGGCTATGTGCACAGGGCTTTGGAGCTCGGAATTGTGAAAGCGGACTCCCCGCGCAGATTCGGCGTTGCAGATCCGGTAAGTGCCGCGCAAGCCGCTGAGATGGCTGCGAAACTGTACCACGTGGATCTCGAAGGGATGTCGCCTATCCAATGGGCGCGTGAGCAAGGACTGTTGGGACAAGGAGACTCTTTCACTGCCGCGCAGGCGACGATGTTCGTGAACGGGCTAAAACATCTTGCGGAGGCCATTGCCCCCATCCCGGGTTCCTGGGCTCTTTCGCCCGCGCAGCGGCAGGAATTCTTGGGGGCACTTAACGATTCGAGACAAGCCCCGTTTATTCAGATGCAAGAAAACGAGAGTGAGGCATGGAAACTAGAACTCACTCCAGCGTTTCAAAAGAAACCCGGAATGCAGGCTCAGATCGATGAAATGTTAAGACTCAGCCATTGGCAAATGACAGGGTCTTACGAGCAGATGCGCACGGGTACGCATATCTACGCCGTTTCACAGGCGACAGTCCAAGTCGGATCGAACACCAGCAAAGCCCAAGCTGTCGACGACGATGGTGTCTACTATATGCAGCAAGACGGTTCGGGTTGGACGAACGTGACACAGGCTGAAGCGCCTCTCGCACAAAGCGTGTCTCAGTGGGAAGGGGTTCTTACCAATGTGACATGGGCGGGCCAGACGAATGGACTGGACGTGTTTCAGGCGCAGATCAGCCCGTCCGCTTTGGCGCGCATCGCACGTGCGATGGGGAAGACGGATACTTCGTCCCAACAGGCCATCCAGTTGCTAAGTCGCGCGCCGGGGCGCGTCGTTGTCGATATCGACAACTCGTCGGGCGCACCGCGCGTTGCAGACATTGAAATGTCCTACGACATCTCGCTTTCCGGGCCGGCGCTCACTGCGATGTTCGGCAAGGACGGGGCCAAAATGTTTCGCTCGCTTCAAATGTTGATTTCGGAGAAGACGGTCTATCAGTATCAGCCCCTGGTGCCCACGTTGCCGCCCGGTCTGCACCTCTCCGACTGGCCGACCGCCTCCAGTGAGGGCGGCACCACGGGGAATGCAACAGGGAATGCAACAGGGAATGCAACAGGGAATGCAACAGGGAATGCAACAGGGAATGCAACAGGGAATGCAACAGGGAATGCAACAGGGAATGCAACAGGGAACTTATCCAGCGGGGGCAATGGCAACGCGACGGCCAACGTGCCGGCGAGCGGGAACAGTTCAGACGGAAACGCAACTGGCAACTCAAATTGACCTCATGGGCGCGGTTGGAACACAACCGCGCCCTAACGTAGCTTGGCCACGGCCTGGCGATCCGACGTCGTTCCCCATTGCGCCTCCCCGCAGAAACCGCTATCATGATCCGTGTAGTTCTCATTTGAACTCGGATTTCATATTCGTAAACGACGGAGGTGAGTCGCGTGGATTTTACGCTACCATCCGAGCTGGAGGACATGCGGCGGACGATTCGCGACTTTGTGGAACACGAGGTTGAGCCGCTCGCGATGCAGATCGAGGAAGAGGATCGCGTGCCGGACAGCGTACTGGAAAAATCGAAGGAGCTAGGGCTGTTTGGCCTCAGCATCCCTGAGGAGTACGGCGGTATCGGCCTCAACATGTTGGGCAAGTGCCTCATCTACGAGGAGCTCGGCAAGACCATCAATGGCTACACGACCATCATTGGCGCACACAACGGCATTGGGTCGGTCGGCATCGTCGAGTTTGGCACCAAGGAGCAGAAGGAGAAATACTTGCCCAAGATGGCGACGGGGGAGTGGATCGGCGCGTTTGCGCTCACCGAGCCTCAGGCCGGATCGAACGCGGCAGCCATCAAGACCACGGCGGTGAAAAAGGGAGACCGGTACATCCTCAACGGGCAAAAGATCTACATCACCAACGCGCCGTATGCGCATGTGTTCACGGTGATGGCGGTCACAGATCCATCCAGGGGGCCGAAGGGGATCACGTCGTTCATTGTGGAACGCGACTTTCCAGGTTTTCGCGTGGGACACATTGAAAAGAAGATGGGGCTGCATGGATCGCATACGGCGCAGATCTTCTTCGAGGACATGGAGGTCCCGGAGGAGAACGTCCTCGGCCGAGAGGGCGAGGGATATGTGAACGCGCTTAAGATTCTGGCCAACGGCCGAGCGGGGCTCGCAGCGAGATGCCTAGGCTCCTGCGAATATCTGTTGGACAAATCGCTGGCGTTTGCGCATGAGCGAATCCAGTTCGGCAAGCCCATCTTTGAGCAGCAGATCATCCAGCACTACCTCGCGGAGATGGCGCTCGAAATCGAACTGCTGCGCACGTTTGTCTACCGCGTGGCGTGGATGACGGATCAGAAGATGAACGTCATTAAGGAAGCTGCCATGCTGAAGTTGTATGGATCTGAGGTCTACAACCGCGTGGCGGACAAGGCGGTCCAGATCCATGGCGGGCTTGGGTTCATCGCGGAGTATCCCATCGAGCGCTTCTACCGCGACGCGCGCATTACGAGAATTTACGAGGGCACCTCGGAAATTCAGAAGAATATCATTGCGGCACAGCTGCACAAGGAGTATGAGCGCACCAAGGCGGACGCATGATGGCGGATCGAAACTCTATTTCAACTATGAAAAAATTCTGGCATTCTGTCGATGAGCTGTGATAGGATGAGGTTGTGCCATCATCCTGAACGTTGAATCGATTCTGAAACATCGGCGAGCGGGTGGCCCATGCGCGATGTCAGCGCTTACCGACGGAGCCATCCGGCGACGAAGATGAGAGGGGTATGTGGCATGGGGAAGTTGGATGGACAAGTTGCGATTGTGACGGGAGCGGCGCGCGGCATTGGCGCGGCGACGGCAAAGCGGTTGGCGGCGGACGGCGCGAAGGTCGCCGTGTTTGACATCAAGGAGGAGTTCACGAAGGACACCGTCGAGGCCATCCGCCAGGCGGGCGGCGAGGCCATTGGCGTCGGGTGCGACGTGACCAAGGCGGACGACGTGGAGCGGGCTATTGAGTCGGTCGTGCAGAAGTGGGGCCGCCTCGACATCCTGGTGAACAATGCGGGTGTCATCCGTGACAACTTGCTCTTCAAGATGACCGAAGAAGACTGGGACACGGTGATGAACGTGCACTTGAAGGGCGCGTTCCTCTGCAGCCGGGCCGCCCAGAAGTACATGGTGCAGCAGAAGTCCGGCAAAATCATCAACCTCTCGAGCACGTCTGCGCTCGGCAACCGCGGGCAGGCGAACTATGCGGCTGCGAAGGCCGGCATCCAGGGGTTCACCCGCACGCTCGCCATCGAGCTCGGACCTTTCGGGATCCGCGTGAACGCGGTGGCGCCGGGCTTCATCGAGACCGACATGACGCGGGCGACGGCTGAGCGCATCGGTGTGGATTACGAGGCGTTCAAGCAGGCTGCGTCGCAGCAGATTGCGCTTCGCCGCACGGGCAAGCCGGAGGACGTGGCGAATGTCATCGCCTTCTTCGCGAGCGACGACTCCGCCTACGTGTCGGGCCAGGTGCTGTACATCGACGGTTGCCGTCACCGCTGACGACTGAGGCCGATCGCGCCGGGATAGGCGTGATCGGCCGCATGAATGGGAGAGGGAGGAGGCTCGCGCATGAGCGTGTTCGATCTGTTCCGCCTCGACGGCAAGGTGGCCATCGTCACAGGCGGAGGCCGCGGGCTGGGTCAGCAGATCGCAGAAGCGTACGCCGAGGCCGGCGCCCGCGTCGTCTTATGTTCGCGGCGCGTCGAAAACTGCGAAGAAGTGGCGCGCGAGATCGCAGAAGCAGGTGGAGAGGCCGTGGCGCTGCCGCTCGATGTGACCGACGAGGCGTCGATTCAGGCGCTCGTCGACGAGGTCATCGCGCGGTACGGCCGGATCGACATCCTGGTGAATAATTCCGGTACGTCCTGGGGGGCGCCCGCGCTCGATATGCCGTACGACGCGTGGATGAAGGTCCTCCAAACCAACCTGACCGGCGCATTCTTCATGTCCCAGCGCGTCGCTCGGCACATGAAGGATCAGGGCGGCGGCAAGATCGTGAACATCGCGTCCGTGGCGGGCATGCGCGGTTCCCCGCCGGAGATGTTGGATGCAGTGGGATACGCGGCTTCCAAAGGCGGCCTCATCGCCATGACGCGCGATCTCGCCGTGAAATGGGCGCGATACCACATCTATGTGAATGCGATTGCGCCTGGCTTTTTCCCGACAAAGATGACGCGCGTGGTGCTCGAGCGCGGCGGTAGCCTCATTCAGCTGCGAACGCCGCTCGGCCGCGTCGGCGGGGAACACGATCTCAAAGGAGCGGCCTTGTTCTTTGCATCCGCTGCGTCGGACTACGTGACCGGCCAGGTGCTAGCCGTGGACGGCGGCACGACGGCGATGTGACGATCGCGACCTCGCGTGAAGGAGCGGTGGGTGTGGATTTCTCGTACTCCGACAAAGTGGTGGCGCTGAAGAAAAAGCTTGAGGAATTCATGGAGGAAGTCGTCTATCCCGGCGAACGCGTCTACTACGAGCAGCTCGCGTCCCAGCCAAGCCGCTGGATGATTCCTCCCATCATGGAGGAGATGAAGGCGAAGGCCAAGGCGGCGGGGCTCTGGAACCTGTTCCTTCCGGACAGCGAGTACGGCGCTGGGCTCACCAACCTCGAGTACGCGCCGCTCGCCGAAGTGATGGGCCGGTCGCCCATCGCGCCGGAGGTCTTCAACTGCAACGCCCCGGACACGGGCAACATGGAGGTCCTCGTCCGCTACGGCACACCCGAGCAGAAGGAGAAGTGGCTGAAGCCGCTCCTCGCCGGCGAAATCCGCTCGTGCTTTTCCATGACGGAACCGGAGGTGGCATCCTCCGACGCCACCAACATTTCGGCGAGCATCGTCCGGGATGGCGATGAATACGTGATCAACGCACACAAGTGGTGGTCGTCCGGTGCGGGCGATCCGCGCTGCAAGTTCGCCATTGTGATGGGAAAGACGAATCCAGACGCGCCGAAGCACGAGCAGCAGTCCATGATCATCGTGCCGCTCGACACGCCTGGCGTCAAAATTGTCCGCACGCTCAACGTGTTCGGCTACGACGACGCGCCACACGGGCATGCCGAAATTGTGTTTGAGAACGTGCGCGTGCCCAAGGAAAACCTCATCTGGGGCGAGGGCAAGGGATTCGCCATCGCACAGGGGCGATTGGGACCCGGGCGGATCCACCACTGCATGCGGCAGATTGGCATGGCGGAGCGGGCGCTCGAGCTCATGGTCCAGCGCGTCAAGGAGCGCGTCGCGTTTGGGCGGCCGCTGGCGGAGCAGGGCGTCATTCGCGAGTGGATTGCGGAATCGCGCATCGAAATTGAACAGGCGCGGCTGCTCGTGCTCAAGGCCGCGTACATGATGGACACGGTCGGCAACAAGGCCGCGCAGAAGGAAATCGCCATGATCAAGGTCGTCGCGCCCAACGTGGCGCAACGCGTCATCGATCGCGCCATTCAGGCGTTCGGCGCGGCGGGCGTCAGCCAGGACACGCCGCTCGCGTACATGTGGACGCAGGCGCGCGTCATCCGGATTGCGGACGGACCCGACGAGGTGCACAAGCGCCACGTGGCGAGGCTCGAACTGGCCCAGCGGGCGGAGCGGCCCAACTAGTCCATGCCGCCACAAGAGGCGGAAGAGAAGGAACGAAACTCGCGGTGGAAAGAATGAGACTCGCGAAGGGAGTCGATGGCGATGATGAATTACCCGCTTCTGCTGAAATCGCCGCTCTACCGCGCCAAGACCATCTTCCCGGAAAAGGAAATTGTCTCGCGCGGATACAACGGCGTGTTTCGCTACACGTACCGGGATTTGTACGATCGCGTCTGCCGACTCGCGAACGCGCTGGATCGCGTGCTCGGCGTGAAAGCGCTTGAACACGTCGGATCGTTCGCCTGGAATCATCACCGGCACCTGGAGCTCTACTACGCGGTGCCGTGCTCGCAGCGCGTGTTGCACACCGTCAACATCCGGCTGTTTCCCGATCAAATTGCCTATGTCATCAACCACGCCGAGGACAAAGTCTTGTTTGTCGACGAAGATCTTCTCCCGCTGATCGAAGCCGTAGCGCCGAAGCTCACGACCGTGCAGGCGTACGTCGTGATGACAGACAACGACAAGCTGCCCGAGACGAAACTCCCGAATGTGTATCATTATGAAGACCTGATTCGCCAGGGCGATCCTCACTTCGACTTTCCGACGTTCGACGAGAACACCCCGGCGCTCATCAGCTACACCTCGGCGACGACGGGCAACCCCAAGGGCGTCGTCTACAGCCATCGCGGCCTCTATCTCCACTGCCTGACGGTGCTCGTCGACGAGCTGGGCACGCGCGAGACCGATGTGACGATGCCGGTGGTGCCCATGTTCCACGTGAACGCGTGGGGGCGGCCCTATGCCGACACCTGGATTGGGGCAAAGCAGGTCTATCCGGGCCCGCGGCCCACGGCGAAAGACCTCGCCGATCTCATTCACAACGAGCGCGTCACGTACTCGGCGGGCGTCCCTACCATCTGGATGGGCATCCTGAACCACGTCCGCCAGCACCCGGGCGAATACGACTTCTCCTGCGTGCGCTTCTTCATGTCGGGCGGATCGGCGCTGCCAGCGGCGCTCACCGAAGCGTACGAGAAGGAGCTCGGCGTGAAGCTGTATCAAGGCTACGGCCAGACGGAGACGAGCCCCGTGACGTTCGTTTCGTTCCCCAAGTCGAGCCTGAAAGACCTGCCGGACGAGGAGAAGTACCGGTTGCGCGCGAAGACGGGACTCATTTTGCCCGGGCTCGAGATGAAGATCGTCAACGAAAAGGGCGAGGAGGTCGCTCACGACGGCAAGGAGATGGGCGAACTTCTCCTCAAAGGGCCGTGGATCATCGATTCGTATTACAAAGATCCGGAGAAGACCAAGGAAGCGTTTACGGAGGACGGCTGGTTCCGCACCGGCGACATTGCCACCATCGATGAGAACGGCTATCTGCAGATTGTCGATCGCGTCAAGGACCTCGTGAAGTCGGGCGGCGAATGGATCTCGTCCGTGGACCTCGAGAATGCCCTCATGGCGCACCCGGCGGTGATGGAGGCGGCCGTGATCGCCATCCCCCACGAGAAGTGGCAGGAGCGGCCTCTCGCGTGCGTGGTCATCCGGGAGGAATACCGCGGCAAGGTCACGAAGGAGGACCTGCAGGCGCACTTATCCAAGATGGTGGCGAAGTGGTGGCTTCCCGACGACTACGTGTTCGTCGAGGAAATCCCCAAGACGAGCGTCGGCAAATTCTCGAAGAAGACGTTGCGCGAGCAGTACGACAAAGGCCAGCTCGTATCCATGTACTGAGCTTGAGGGGAGATGAACGATGGAACTCGCGGATTTTGAGCGGTTGCTCGGCGTGTGGTCCAAACCGGTCAAGAACGAGGTGGAGAAAGGGGCCATTCGAAAGTTCGCGGACGCGATTGGCGATCCAAACCCCCTCTACTACGACGAGGAGCGCGCGGCGCAGAGCCGGTTCGGCCGCCTCGTGGCGCCCCCGACGTTCAGCCGCACGTTCGACTACGGCGTGATTCCGGGCCTCGAGATGCCGACGGAGGGCCTGATTCACGGCGAGATGTTCTACACGTATTACAAGCCCATCCTCGCGGGTGACGTGCTATACGCGAGCTTCGCGCTCACGGACGTGAAGGAACGGTCCGGCAAGCTCGGCCGGATGATCCTGCTCGTCTTCACGTACAAAGTGGAGAACGAAGCCGGCGAACTGGTTCAGGAGGCGAAGTCGACCGTGATCTATCGACCGGAAGGGGGCGGGGCGAAATGACGGCGAAGCGATATCAGCCGGGCGATCACCTCACGCCGCTTACCAAGCCGCCCGTGACCAAGATTCAGCTCGTGAAGTACTCGGGCGCGTCGGGCGACTTCAACCCCATTCACACGGTGGAGGAGTTCGCCAAGGAGGCAGGGCTCGGCGGCGTCATCGCACACGGCATGCTGACGATGGGCTTCGTGGCGCAGATGCTGACGGACGAGATCGGCGAAGAGGGCGATCTGCTGTCGTTCGGCGTCCGGTTCGTTGACATGGTGCGGCCGGGTGATATCATCACCTGTGACGGCGTCGTCCAAGAGGTGAAAGAGGAAGAAGGCTATCAGGTGGTGACGTGTGACGTCTGGGCGCAGAAGTCGCCAGGAGACGTCCGCGTCGTCCAGGGTACGGCGACGTTCCGCAAACCGCTCGCCTGAAGGCGGGCCAGACACTTTTTCGCGGAATGAGGGTGTCCGTTGGACTACCAAGTGCCATCTGTCGCGCTCGCGGCGCGCGTTTTGAAGCTCTTGAGCCGGCACAAGTATCGGCAATCCACGTTGACCGAAATTGCCGAGCGGCTCGGCGTGAACAAGACGACTTGCCTGCGCGTGCTGCGGACGTTGGAGCGCGAGGATTTCGTCTCCTACGATCCGCAGTCGCGCCGCTACAGCCTGGGCCCTTATCTTATCCCGCTCGGCGCTCGGGCGGCAGATCTGAATGACGTCTACGCGCACGCGCTTGCTGAACTGCATCAGGTCGCCGCGCACACGGGCATGACGGCCGTCCTCGTCAAGCGGCTGCGCGACGATCGCGTCATTTACATCGGCTCCGCCGAGCCGCCGGGCGACGGGGTGCGCATCGCGGTGTCCGTGGGGCAGCAGTTCCCCGTGTACGGCGCCGCCTTCGGCCGCTGCTTTCTGGCGTATGACGACGAGTCCACGTGGCGTCGAGTGCTCCGAGAGGGGCTCAAAGCCTACACGCCGAATAGCATCACCGATGAAGAGGAGTACGTGCGCCTCCTCCAGGAAGTGCGCGAAAAGGGGTACGCGGTCTCCCATGGCGAGCTGTGGCCTGGTATTTCGGCAGTCGCGGTGCCGGTCTTCAACCAGCAGAACAAGGTCGATCTCGTCCTCTCCTGCCTCACGATGACGTCGGTCATCCAGGACGAGGACGTGGAGCGGGCGGTGAAGGCGCTCAAGGAGAGCGCCGCCAAAGTCTCGGCGTGGAGCGGATATCAAGGTCGGTCGTAGGCACCCGTTTTGGCGGGTGCCTTTTCAATTGGGGACGGTCCTGCTAACGTCGCAAGCCCATCATAGCGCTTCAGTGTATGGCCTCGATACGCGTGAACAGCAGGAATGTTGCACCCAACAATCGAACATATGTTCTGTAGCGATCAATCCGTTGTTCGCCTTGGGACCCTTCCGTATACTTGAAGAAAGGAGACTTGCGATGTCGAGGCAGGACGCTTTGATGAAAGCATTGACGCGTTCACTATCGGGTGGGGCGCTGGACGCCATCGGCGTGTACGGCGTGGAACTTGTGGAGCCGGTGGAGACCGAATTGCCCGCGAACGTTCTTCGGATGGATCGGGTCTGGCGCACGGCAGCCGGTCATCTGTTTCACCTCGAGTTCCAAGCAACGCGGGAGGCTACACTGCATCGATTTTTGGAGTACGACGCTCGTCTTGCAAACCGAATGCGCTGTCCCATACGGACCGTGGTTCTTTATCACGCGAGCATCTCGAGCGCACCAGAGGAACTGAATATTGGCACAGCGCTGTACCGCGTCGAAAACGTGTTTTTGGCTCACGTGAATGGCGATGAGGCACTCGATGAGGTGGAGCACCACCTCCGGGACGGTCGTTGGGAGCCGCGCGACCGCCTGCGACTTGCGTTGGCCATGAACATGCGCCTGAGCGACCCTTCGCGGGCGTTCGACCGAGTCCTGTCCTTGATCCCTCAGGTGCGCAACCCAAGCGAGCGGGAACTCGTCGTCAGCGCGCTCCTGACGCTCGGGGAACAGGCGCTTTCGGAGGAACAGCGGCTACGTTTAAGAAGGGAGTTGAGAAACATGTATCGCCTGATTGATGAGATCTTTGAGGACGGCCGCAGGGAAGGGCACCTTGAGGGTTTCAAGGAAGGACTGCAAGAGGGCATCGAAAAAGGCATGGAGAAAGGCATGGAGAAAGGCATGGAAAAAGGCATGGAAAAAGGCATCGAGATGGGAACGGAGATGGGCGTTCGCCGAGTCGCGCGAAACATGCTCGAGGCGGGCATGCCGTGCGAGGTCATTGAGCGGGCGACGGGACTCTCTCGCGATGTGATTGAGGCCCTGCGAAAGCAGATGAACTGAACCGAGAGGCCAGTCGGCCGGGCCGGCTGGCCTCTTGACATGTGGGGCGCTGGGATGGGCCTCAGGGGCGGTCGATCTCGGCCCTGGCATGTTCCACAAGCGCCCGGATGCCGTCGCCGAAGCGGGCGAAACGGGCGTCGGACGTCTTGCCCAGCTTGTATCGCACGTAAATCTGCTGCAAGATCACGGCGAGCTTGAACACGCCGAACACATAGTAAAACTTCATGTCGTGGACCGAACGCCCCGTCTCCTGTGCGTACCGCTCCGCCATCTCGCGGCGCGAGTAAAAACCTTCGAGCGTCGTCACGGACGGGAAGAGCGCCTGGAGCGCCGGCGGATCGGACGGCTCGGTCCAGTAGCTCAGCATGACGCCGAGATCGAAGAGTGGATCTCCAACAGTTGCCATTTCCCAGTCTACGATGCCGACAATGTGTTGATACGCCGGCGGGGCAAACAGCATGTTGTTCAGCTTGAAGTCGTTGTGGATGACGGTGACGTCGCGCGATTCCGGGACGTGGCCGCTGAGCCACGCCATGACGGCGTCCGCGTGCGGCACGTCCTCGTCCGTGCGAGACCGGTGGAATCGCTCGATCCACCCGTCGACCTGGCGGCGCAGAAAGCCCTCGGGCTTGCCAAACTGGATGAGACCGGATGCCACCGGGTCCACGGCGTGCAGCTCCGCGAGCGCCTGAATCGCGCGCTCGGAGATGGCCCGCCCCACCTCGGGCGCATAGGCGAAGTCCTCGGGGAACGCGTCGTCCAGCGGGACGCCCGGGCGGTACTCCATGACGAAAAACGGCACGCCGATGACTCGCGGATCTTCGCAGTAGGCATACGGTTTCGGCGCTTTCGGGAAGTGCGGATGGAGCTTCGCGAGGATGGACGACTCGCGCCCCATGTCGTGCGCCCGCGGGGGGAGCGGGCCGTGGGGCGGGCGGCGCAGGACGGCCACAAACTCGCCGCTCTGAATCAGGTACGTGAGGTTCGACGCGCCGGTCGGGAACTGAACAGCCATCAGCGGGCCGGAATCCGATGGAAGCACGCCCTCGCGCACGAGGTAAGTCCGGAGTCCTTCCCAATCCAGTTGATCTTCTTCGCGAACCGGCATGACGCCGGGCACGGTGCGGATGTCCATGGGCGAGCCCTCCAAGCCTCGCATCCCAGGCGATGTGTGGCAGGGATTTTATCATTGAAATACAATTTCTATTATGTGAAACGCGGGCTTTCGATGCAAGCGTTTTCTAGGAGGGTCCTTTCCGTGGCATCGGCGCCGCCAGAACGAACCATTTTCATCAGCGACATTCATGGGCACCTGCGCCCATTTGCGCGGCTTTTGACGAGGCTCGGATACCGGCCGGATCGCGATCAGCTGGTCCTCGTCGGCGACTACATCTCGGGCGGCCCGGACAGCCTGGGCGTCCTCCGGCTGGTGCGGGATCTGTGCGCCCAAGGGGCCGTAGCGCTCCGAGGGAATCACGAGGAGGCTCTCGTTCGCTGGATGCGCGGCGGGATGAAGCCGCTCGGTCCCGTGCGCGACTCGCTGTATCGAGCCATTGCGTCAGACTCGTCGCTCGCCGCCTTTCTCCCCACCCTGCCGTACGCCTGGGAAGGGGAGCGGTGGGTCGCCGTTCACGCTGGCATCGATCCCGACAAGCCCGATTGGCGGCAGACCGCGAAGCGGGACCTGTTGACCATCCGCGAGCGGTTTTATGCGCGCCCGCATCGGGTGGGTAAGCTGGTGGTATTCGGGCACACGCCGTGCATGGTGCTGCATGGGACGCATGACGTGTGGTATGGTTCGGATAAAGTCGGAATTGACGGAGGTGCGCGTCACGGCGGACAGGTAAACGCGCTCGTCGACGCGGGCGGCGCGTTGACCAGCACAGCTGAGCCCGTGTGACATCCTGCGGCAGATGACCGCGGCGCAGGCGTGGATGCCGCGTAGCCAACGAGAGGGGGCGGTGCGCGTGCTGTTTCGCAGCCCGACGCTCGGCGTGGTGACGTTGGAGCAGGTGGCGGAGGACGCCATCCAGGAGCGAAGAGAACATCCCCAGGATCGCTTTCGGTTGATCATTGGCACCGATTCGCAGCCACACGAGCACACGGCGTCCGCGACTTTCGTGACCGCGGTCATCCTGCACCGCGTGGGGCGGGGCGCCCGCTACTATGTGCACAAGGAGCATCACGAGCACATCCACTCGCTGCGCCAGCGCATGTTTACCGAGGCCTCGCTGTCCCTGCAGGTGGGCGGTCTGCTGAGCGAATTGCTCCAAAAGGCCGGACAGGATTGGCAGATCGAGGTGCACCTCGATATCGGCGAAGGGGGCGAGACCAAGCAGTGGATTCGCGAGATTGTCGCATGGATTGAGTCGAACGGCTACGAGGCGCGCATCAAGCCCGAGTCGTTTGGCGCGAGCAAGGTGGCGGATCGCTACACCAAGTCGTGATGTCTCCTGCGAAGGTTCGGCCCGCGGATGCAGCTCATCCACGCCTCGACGGCCCGCCAGTCACGCCGTCCCGGCCAAAGCGGTGGCGGATGGCTCGAACCGCTGAAGAGGGCTATCTCGGCCGCCCGCGCGTCCTCGCGCAGGAGATCGAGCACGGTCGCCTGCGCGCCCGCCTCCCGCGAAGGGTTGCCCACCAACCTACCGTCCCACGCTTCATACACCCGCCACGGAATCCCTTCACGGCGCGTGAGGGCGAAGAAGAGCCCCGGAGAAGCCACGAAACGCGGCGAGACGCGCAGGAAGACGGAAAGGGGGATGAAGTGCGGCAGGAGAAACGGCCGCAGCAATGGCGGGGCGCCCGCGCGGCACACGAGGCGATGCCAGTGCCGGTCGATCTCGGCCGCCCGCACGCGTCCCCAGACGCCCGTGATGGCTCCCGGGTGCCGGAGGGCGTCCTCGAGAAAGTCTGCGAGCATGGGGCCGAATCCTCCCTGCCAGTCCGCATCCATCATGAATACGGCCGTCGAATCAGGCCAGCGCCGCCAGGCCTCCATGGCTGCGATGGCCCTCGGGGCGTCGTGTCCCAGCGCCTTGGCAAACTCCACCACGGTGAGTTCCAGTCCCAACGTGTCCGACACGCGCCGCGCCTCCGCCACGGTGCCATCCGTGCAGCCGTTTGCACAGAGCGCAACCCGGCGCACGCCTGCCCTTCCCACCTGCCGCAACACATTGCCAATCCGCCCCGCCTCGTCGCGCGCCCCGAGCGCGCACGCGATGTCCCGCGCATCCGCCATGTTTCCATCCTCCGGGATCACGAAGCCGTCGAGCCGCATACCGTAGTCTAGAGCCCGCCATGGGAGGCGATGACGGTGTGGCACATTGGCGATCGCGTCACGCGCCGTTCGTACGGCCACGACATCTGCTTCGTGATCGTTGAATTGGACGAAAGCTCGGAGACCGCCATCCTCAAGGGACTGGACGTGCGCCTGATGGCCGACGCGCCCTTTGACGATCTCGCCCCTGTCACCGAGGAGGATATGCGCGCGTTCGAGGCGATGCGCACGCAGGTCGTCGGCGAATGCCTCCGCATCATTCGATCCCGCCGCGCCCACGACTCGGAGAAGCGATCGCTCCGCAAAGAGGCGCGGTACCGGGCGAATCCCGACTTCTTCGAGCGCCCGGGGACCGTGCTTCACCTGGACGGCGACGGCAGCTATCTGCAGAAGTGCCTCGCCATGTACGAGGAGCTCGGCATTCGCGCCGTCGGGCAGCACGTGGCGGAATCGGAGATGCCGCGAAAGGTCGTGCATCTGCTCGAGACGTATGCGCCGGACATCCTCATTATCACCGGCCACGACGGCGTCATCCGCAAGGGCAAGGACTGGTCCGACATCAAGAACTACCGAAACTCGCAAAACTTCGTGAAGACCGTGGCCAATGCCCGAAAATACGTGCGGAACATGGACGATCTCGTCATCATCGCCGGCGCGTGCCAGTCTCACTTTGAGGCGCTCATCGAGGCGGGCGCGAATTTCGCCTCTTCGCCGCAGCGCATCATGATTCACGCGCTCGATCCCGTCTTCATCGCGGAAAAGGTGGCGTTCACGCCCATTCACGAGACGGTGAATCTGTACGACGCGGTGAAGTCCACCTACACAGGCACGGACGGGATCGGCGGACTGGAGTCGCGCGGCAAGTACCGGCTCGGACTGCCGAAGTCCATGTACTGAGGTCATGCGAGACATCCGGTGTGTCCAGGCCGCGGGCGACGTCCCGACGAAGGCCCGCGGCGGTCCCTCATCGGCGCCGAATTCCATGCGACTCGCCGTGGATCCCCGTAAAATACCCATTGACACCGAAAAACATGCGCTGATATAATCATCTAATTTCCTTGACACCCCGTTCCGTGCGATGGTATAATGAAGCGCGGAAAGAGGTGGTGTGTGTTGGCCAGGAATGCGCTCCACGAAATTAAGAAGAGTCTGGATGGACTCGTGGGTGAACGCGTGTTGCTCCGCGCAAACGGAGGCAGGCGCAAAACCATTGAGCGCTTCGGGGTTCTCGAAGAGACGTATCCGTCGGTGTTCGTCGTCAAGCTGGACCCGCCGGACGGATCGTTTGAGCGCGTCTCGTACAGCTACGCGGACGTGCTGACCGAGACCGTCGAGCTGATGCTGTGCAAGGAGGACGGGAACACCACCAAGTTCGTGGTTGAACACTGAACCTCGAAGATGGGCCGGGGGCTCTGTGAGGACAGGCCTCGTCACATAGATGGAACAGGATGAAGATGACCAGGGTGAGGCGGATGGCCTTGCCCTTTTTTGTTGTCCGTAAGGCCTGCACCCGCGGAGTGAAAGCCGCATAGAACACGCCTCTCCAGCGCATTGTAAAGGTGTCGCCTCTGACCCAGGGAGGGATTTGGCATGGCACGGCGGAGAAGCACCATGTCAGATGCGTTCAAGGTGGAACTGGCCAAGGAGCTCGGGTTCTACGACACGGTCCAGCGCGAAGGCTGGGGCGGGATCAAGGCGCGCGACGCCGGGAACATGGTGAAACGCGCCATCGAGATCGCAGAGCAAGCGTTGGCTGAGAAGTCCGGGCAGAGGTGACCGAGGGCGGCTGGGATCATCCCGGCCGCCCTTTGTTGGCGTTCGCATGCTGGCCACGCGTTTCGGGAAGAGTAACTGGATGATCTGACCAATCTCTGGGAGGGCGTGCGGTTGGGGCAGAAAGGACCTCTCGTCATCATCGGCGGCGCGGAGGACAAGGCGGGCGAGTGCCGCATTTTGCGCCGATTTCTCGATCTCGGCGGCGGAAAGCGCGCCCGGGTGCTCGTCATCACCGTGGCGACGAAAACCCCGGTCGAGGTGGGCGCGGAGTACGTGGACGTGTTTCACCGCCTCGGGGTGGACGACGTGCGCACATTCGACGTGTCCACCCGCGAGGCCGCGAACCGCGACAGCGCAGTCCAGATGATCGCGCAGGCGACGTGCATCTTCTTCACTGGGGGAGATCAGGAGCGCATCACGAAGCTCCTCGGCGGAACGAAGGTGGATTCGGCGCTGCACGAGGCGCACAGGAGCGGCGTCGTGCTCGGCGGGACGAGCGCGGGCGCCTCCATGATGTCGAGCACCATGATTGTCGAGGGCGAGGGAGAGACCAATCCCCGCCCCTCCATCGTGCGCATGGCGCCCGGCATGGAGTTTCTGGATGGCTGCGTGATCGACCAACACTTTGCGCAGCGGGGCCGGCTCGGAAGGCTGTTGTCTGCGGTCGCGCAGTATCCGCATCATCTGGGGCTTGGCATCGACGAAGACACGGCCGTCGTGGTGCACGACGGGCAGGTGCTCGAGGTCATCGGCCGCGGGGCGGTGAGCGTCGTAGATGCAGGCAGCGCCACCTATTCCAACCTTGACCGCATTCGCCGGGACGAATCGCTCGCGCTGTGCGACGTGAGACTGCACACGCTGCCCGAGGGTTGCGGATTCCTGCTGCGCGAACGCAGGCCCATTCCCGACTTTCCACACTGGCTTCGCCAGAAGGAGCTATCCTCATGAACATCGTGCGCATTCGCTTCATCGAGGGGCCCAACATCTTCACGTACCGCCCCATTCTCCTGGCCCGGTTGGACCTCGGGGCGTATACGGGCAAAGAGAGCATCGACATCCCCGGATTCGGAGAGCGCCTCTTGTGCCATTTCCCTGGTCTGCGTCAACACCACTGCGCCAAGGGACGGCCGGGCGGCTTCATCGAGCGCCTGGAGGACGGCACCTATTTCGGCCACATCTGCGAACACGTGGCCATTGAGATAGGCCATCTCGCCGGCATTCCGGCCAACTACGGCAAGACCGTGTACGCGGGGCGGCCGGGGGTGTACGACGTGGCCATCGAGTGCGCGTCCTACCCTGCGCAGCGGCGCGCACTCGAGGCCGCCCTCGACGTGGTGACTTCGCTCGCCGAAGGTCGCCATCCGGGCGATCTCGACGCCCTAATTCGAGAAATCGCTAGGCTGTACGAGGACGACCGCCTCGGCCCGAGCACGCAGGCCATCGTCGACGCGTGCCGGCGGCGCAACATCCCCGTGCGGCGCCTGCAGGCGAGCTTCCTCGAGCTCGGCTACGGCGTGCACCGGAAGCGAATCGAGGCCACGCTTACCGACCGGACGTCTTGCGTCGCCGCCGACATCGCGAGTGACAAGGCGTTGACCAAGCGTCTGCTCGACGAGGCCGGGCTCGCCGTGCCGCCAGGCGGGGTGGCGGCGGACGAGGACGAGGCCGTTTTTCTCTGGCGCCACCTCGGCGGGCCCGCCGTTGCCAAGCCGCTCGACGCGCGCCAGGGCCAGGGCGTATCGCTGCGCCTCGAGTCCGAGGCGGAGGTGCGCGCTGCATTTCGCGAGGCCAGGCGGTACGCGCGGGAGGTCATTGTCGAAGCGTATGTGCCAGGCGAGAACGTGCGCGTGCTGGTGGTCGACGGCCGCGCCGTCGCCGCGTCCGTGCGCGAGCCCGCCTTCGTGGAGGGAGACGGCGTGCACACGGTCCGTGAGCTGGTCGATCTCGTCAACCGCGATCCGCGCCGCGGCGAGGGCCACGAGAAGCCGCTGACGAAGATTGCTATTGACGAGATCGCGCGCCAGGTGCTTCTGCGCCAGGGCATGTCGCCCGAGTCCGTGCCGCAGGTCGGCGAGCGCGTGGCGCTGCGCGAGAGCGCCAACCTCTCGACGGGCGGCGAGGCGCGCGACGTGACGGACGTGTTGCACCCATCCTACTTGCGCATCGCCGAGCGGGCCGCCGAGGCCGTGGGCCTCGACGTGTGCGGCGTCGATCTCGTCGTCCCCTCGCTCACGGCTCCCGCGGACGCTGGGGGATGGGCGGTGATTGAGGTGAACGCCTGCCCGGGCATCCGCATGCACGAGCACCCGTCGAGCGGATCGCCGCGCCGGGCTGCGGAAGCCATTGTGGAGTCCTTGTTTCCGGCCGGATCGGACGGCCGAATTCCCATCGTGTCCATCACAGGCACAAACGGCAAGACGACCACCGCGCGGCTCGTCGCGCACGGGTTCGCGCTCGCCGGCAAGACCGTAGGGCTCACGACCACCGGGGGCGTGTACATCGGGGGCGAGTGCGTGTTAAAGGGCGATACCACGGGGCCTATGAGTGCGCGGCTCGTGCTGTCGAATCCGCGCGTCGAAGTCGCCGTGCTCGAGACGGCGCGCGGTGGGATTGTGCGCGGCGGGCTCGCCTACGATGTCGCGGACGTCGGGGTCATCACCAACCTGTCGCTCGATCACGTCGGCCAGGACGGGCTCGAGTCCATCAACGACATCGCCTTTGTCAAAGCGCTCGTCGGAGAGTGCGTCCGCGACGATGGCGCGGTGGTCCTGAACGCGGACGACCCGCGCGTGCTCGCCCTGGCGCCGCGCTTTCGCGCGCCGCTCGTGCTCGTGTCGCAGGTTCCGGAAAATCCGCACGTCGCGCGGCACGTGCAGGCAGGCGGCATGGCGGTGGTCATCTCGGACGGCGTCCTCTACGAATGGCAGGGCGGCGCCCAGCGGCCCATCCTCGCCGTCGAACAAATTCCCATCTGCCTGGGCGGCCTCGCGCGCTTTCACGTCGAAAACGCGGCGTTGGCGGCGGCCGCCATGCGCGCGGCGGGGCTACCCGCATCCACCGTTGCCCAGGCGCTCGCGACGTTCTCGCCCGAGCAGAACGCCGGCAGGCTCGAGATGTACGTGCTCCCGAACGGGGCGCGCGTCGTGCTGGACTACGGCCATAACCCGGCCGGCTTCCGGGAGGTTGGGCGATGGCTTCAGGCGCTGCCCTGCAGGCGCCGCGTCGGCGTGGTGGGCGTTCCGGGGGACCGGGCCAATCACGTCGTGGAGGAGGCGGGGCGCGCGCTCGCACCGTGGTTCGACGAGTTCATCGTGAAGGAGGACGCTGATTTGCGCGGGCGGGAACCCGGCGAGATCGCGCGTCTCTTGTCTTCTTCTATTTTGCGGGCGTGTCCGGACAAAAAGGTGGCGGTGATCCTGGACGAGCGAGAGGCCACACGCATCGCCGCGCGGGGGCTCGGGCCGGAGGACGTCGCCTGCGTGTTTTACGAGCGGCTCGCGCCGCTCAAGGAGGCGCTTGAGGAGCTCGGCGCGCGGCCGTGGCACAAGGTTGTGGCGGAGGGCGCGGGCGAGCGGCTCGCCATGCTGTGATTCTTGACATTGTCTTGCCGCCTCGGCATGCTAATCCTAGTCGAGGTGGGGCGCTTTGTTGTTGCAACGCGCGTACGCGAAGATCAACCTGACCCTGGATGTCCTTGGGCGCCGCGACGACGGCTATCACGAGGTCGACATGGTCATGCAGACGGTGGACCTGTCGGATGTCGTCTGGCTTGAGGCTCGAGACGACGGCGACATCACCATGGAGAGCACATCGTCCTCGGTGCCTATGGACGAGCGGAACCTGTGCGTGCAGGCAGCGCGGGCATTCAAGCGCCGCACGGGTTTTCCGGGCGGCGTGCACATTCAGCTCGAAAAACACATTCCTGTCGCCGCGGGGCTCGCCGGCGGGTCGAGCGACGCCGCGGCTGTTTTGCGCGGGCTGAATCAGTTATCAGGCGCGGGGCTCACCCTGGACGAACTCGCGGACATCGGCGCGGAAGTGGGATCCGACGTCCCCTACTGCGTCTATGGCGGGCTCGCCATCGCGCGCGGGCGGGGCGAACGCGTGACGCGCTATCCGCACGTCCCGGCCATGTATGCGGTGCTGTTGCACCCGCGCCTCTTCGTCTCAACTGCGGACGTCTACCGCGGCCTTGAGCCTTCCGATTTCACCTCCTCCCCGCGCAGCGAGGAGATGGTGCGCTGCCTCGCGGAAGGGGACCACGAGCGGGTGGTTGCGCTCGTCCACAACGCCCTGGAGCGCGTCACCCTGAGCCTGTATCCGGAGCTACGGGCGCTCAAGGAGCGGGTGACCTCCATCGCGCAGCGGCCTGTGCACATGTCAGGGTCGGGGCCCACGTTGTTCGTGCTGACCCCCGTGCATACGCACGCGCAGCGGCTGTACAACGCGCTCCGCGGCATCATGAAAGACGTGTACGTGTGCCGGTTTGTGGGCGGCTACGCCCAAGCACACGCGCGCAGCTGAGGAGGCGGGCCATGCAGCGGCATGAACGGCTCATCCGGCTGACCCGCCGGCTCGTCGAGCGCCCCATGGCGCCCATCGGCATCTCGGCGCTGGCCGAGGCGTGGGGCGTGGCCAAGTCCACGCTGAGCGAGGACGTGCAGCTCGTCCGCGAAGTGCTCGCCGATGACGGCGCCGGCCGGGTGGAGACGCTCGTCGGGGCCCAAGGCGGCGTGCGCTTTGTGCCCCAGGTGGATCGGGAGCGCGCCGAAGCCTTTCTGTGGGACGTCGCGCGCCGGCTCGCCTCGCCGGATCGCGTCATCGCCGGTGAGTTCCTGTACGCGTCGGATGTGTTGGGCGATCCGGACGTGATCGACACGGCGGGCGCCATGGTGGCGAGCCGATTCGCCCACGCGGGCGTCGAGGTGGTGGTGACCGTCGAGACGAAGGGCATCCCGCTCGCCGCGAGCGCCGCGAGGTACTTGCACGCGCCGCTCGCCATCGTCCGGCGCGAGCAGCGCGTGACGGAGGGCGCCTCGCTCACGACGCACTATGTGTCCGGTTCGGCGAAGCGCATTCAGACCATGTCCTTGAGCACCCGGCTGGTCCCGCGGGGTGCGCGGGCGCTCATTGTGGACGACTTCATGCGCGCGGGCGCCACGGCCCGGGCGGTGGCCGAGCTCATCGGCGAGTTTGGCGGTGAGGTCTGCGGCACGGCGGTCTTTATGGCCACGTCGCAGCCCGCGCAGAAGATGGTCGCGGATTACGTGGCGCTCATCGAGGTAGGCCCTGTGCGCGAGAGCGGTTTTGAGGTTCGCCCCAATCTCGGCGCGCTGGCTTGGCGCGCTACCCATGTCGATTGAGGAGGTCTTGTCCATGCAGATCATTCACACGGATCAGGCGCCGAAGGCCATCGGCCCGTATTCGCAAGCGGTCCAGGTGGACCGATTCGTCTACACCTCCGGCCAAATTCCGCTCACGCCTGACGGCGAGATGGTCCAGGGCGGCGTGAAGGAGCAGGTGGAGCAGGTGTTCCGCAACCTCGACGCGGTGCTCACGGCGGCGGGCGCGCGGCGCGATCAGGTCGTAAAGGCCACCATCTTCATGACGGATCTCGCCGAATTCCAGGTGGTCAACGAGGCGTGCGAGGCGTTTTTCGGCAGCCATAAACCCGCTCGCTCGACGGTGCAGGTGGCGGCGCTTCCGCGCGGCGCCAAGGTCGAGATCGAGCTCGTCGCCTATCTGGGTGAATGAGCGCCAAGCGGAAAACAGAGAACGAGGTCGAATTTTTGAAAAAATGATGACGATCTGTGCAGGAGTTTGCCGCCCGGATGTTGAATTGGTCGTGCAAGACAGATGTGACCAATTCGCGACATCAGGGTGGTGAAGAGGGTGCAGATCACCGATGTAAGGCTTCGCCGAGTGGCGAGTGAAGGCCGCATGAAGGCGATCGCGTCCATTACCATCGACAGCGAGTTCGTCGTCCACGACATCCGCGTGATCGATGGCAACAACGGCATGTTTGTCGCGATGCCGAGCAAGAAAACGCCGGACGGCGAGTTTCGGGACATCGCGCATCCCATTTCGTCGTCCACGCGCCAGAAGATCCAGGAGGCCGTCCTCGCCGCGTACTACCGCGCGCAGGAGGCGGACGCCGAGAACTCGCAGCCGCTTCGCGACTCGGCCATGTGAAGCTTGTGTGAAAAGTCCCTGGCGAAAGTCAGGGCTTTTTTGTGATCGCGGGCCTGCCAAATTGAAATGCACCCCCCCATCGGGTACACTTTGTGGCGACAAGATTTGTGGGAGCGCACACATGGCGCGCTCGGAGGAGATATTGCATGGCGCAAACCGCTGTCGTGCTGGCCGCGGGGCACGGCACACGCATGAAGTCACAGACACACAAGGTGTTGCACCCCGTATGCGGGAAGCCGATGATTCACCACCTTTTGGACAGCCTTCGCGAGGCGCGGATGGACCAGGTCGTGGTGGTGGTGGGACAGCATCGGGAACAGGTGGAGGCGGCCATTCGCGGCCGCGCCGAAATCGCGGTCCAGGAGAAGCAGCTCGGTACCGCAGACGCCGTGCGAGCGGCGCTGCCGCTCGTGCCTTCCGATACAGAGACGGTCGTCGTGCTCTACGGTGACGCACCGCTCATTCGGCCGGAGACCATCTTGCACTTGATGCGGCTGCGCGAGGAGACCCGCGCAGCCTGCGTCGTGCTTGCGGCGGAAGTGACGAATCCGAAGGGGCTGGGCCGCGTCTTTTTGAATGATCGCGGCGAAGTGGAGCGCATCGTCGAGGAGAAAGACGCGACGCCGGAAGAGCGCGCGCACCGGCTCATTAACACGGGCATCTACGCGTTTCGCCGGGATGCCCTGGAAGAGGCCCTTCGCGAGGTCAAGAACGACAACGCGCAGGGGGAATATTACCTGACGGACACGGCGCTCATCCTGTCCCGCCGCGGGGAGCGCGTCATCGCGCACATCGCGGAGGACGAGGACGAAATTGCGAGCGTGAACAACCGCGCCGAGCTGGCGCGCGTGGAGGCCATCTGCAGGCAGCGCATTCTCGCGCGCTGGATGATGGAGGGGGTCACGGTGGTGGACCCCAACACGACGTACATCGAGGCGGATGTGGAGCTCGCGCCGGACGTGACTCTGCTCCCCGGCACCATGCTCGCAGGCCGCACGCGGATATCGACGGGGGCGGTCATCGGGCCGCACACGCGGCTGGTGGACACGGTCGTGCGGGAAGGGGCCCGCGTTCAGTACACGGTGGCGGTCGAGGCCGTCATCGGCGAAGAGGCCGAGGTGGGGCCGTTCGCCTACCTGCGGCCGGGGGCGGAGATTGGACGGCGTGTGAAGATTGGCGATTTCGTCGAGGTGAAAAACAGCCGCATCGGCGATGACACCAAGGTGAGTCACCTGGCGTACGTGGGAGACGCGGAGATTGGCCGCAACGTCAACGTCGGGTGCGGGGCCATCACCGTGAACTACGATGGCGAGCGGAAACATCGAACGGTCATCGGCGACGACAGCTTCATTGGTTCAAATGTGAACCTCATCGCGCCAGTGACCATCGGCAAGGGCGCGTACGTCGTCGCGGGCACGACGGTGACGGACGACGTCGGCGACGACGGCTTCGCCATTGGCCGTGTGCCCCAGACCACCAAGCCGAACTACGTCCGGGCGTGGAAGGCGCGCAGGCAGAATCGGAATCCGGAGAAGGGCGGGAACCATTGTGGCCATTGACGCCGACTTGAAGCTCGTCACGGGAAATGCCAATCCGGCATTGGCGCAGGAAATTGCCGACTACATCGGAGTCCCGCTGGCGGACTGCCAAGTCGGGCGGTTTTCGGACGGCGAGGTCCGCATCCGCCTGGGCGAGAGCGTGCGAGGCGCAAACGTCTTCATCATTCAACCCACGAGCCAGCCGGTCAACGAGCATCTCATGGAGCTCCTCATCCTGATGGATGCGGTGAAGCGCGCCTCGGCGCGCACCATCAACGTCGTGATCCCGTACTATGGATATGCGCGTCAGGATCGCAAAGCCCGCGCGCGCGATCCCATCACGGCGAAGCTCGTCGCCAATCTGCTGCAGACGGCGGGCGCGAGCCGCGTCATTTCGATGGATCTGCACGCCGGCCAGATCCAGGGCTTCTTCGACATTCCGGTGGATCACCTCATCGGGATGCCCATCCTGGCGGATTACTTTCTGGACAAGCAAATTGAAAACCCCGTGGTGGTGTCGCCCGACATGGGCGGTGTCACCAGGGCGCGCGCGTTTGCGGAGCGCCTGGGCGCCCCGCTCGCCATCATCGACAAGCGGCGGCCGGACGCGAACGTGGCGCAGGTGATGAACATCATCGGTGACATCGAGGGCAAGACGGCCATCCTGATTGACGACATGATTGACACGGCGGGGACCATCACCGCGGGCGCGGCGGAGCTTTTGAAACGGGGCGCGCGTGGGGTGTACGCGTGCTGCATTCATCCCGTGCTCTCGGGACAGGGCGTGGAGCGCCTGCAGAACTCCGCCATCGAAGAGGTGGTCGTCACCAACACCATTGCGCTGCCCGAGCACAAGCGGATCGACAAAATCAAGGTGCTGTCGGTGGCGGAGCTCATCGCGGAGGCCATCATCCGCGTGCACACGCAGCGCTCCGTGAGCCAGCTGTTCGACTGAGGAGAGACGGACCTTGAAAGTCATCGTGGGACTCGGAAATCCGGGGCGCGAGTATGAGCGCACCCGGCACAACGCCGGGTTCATGGCCATCGACACCTTGGCGGAGAAACTCGCGGCGCGCGTGGACCAGGCCGACTTCCACGCGCTCATCGGCGACGCGCGCTACGCGGGCGAAAAGGTTCTGTTGGTGAAGCCGCACACGTATATGAACGTAAGCGGCCTTTGCGTAGGCGAGATTGTCCGCTACTATCGGATCGATCCGGCCGAAGACCTGATGGTCCTCTACGACGACATGGACTTTCCCCCGGGCGTCGTTCGGCTGAAGGCGCAGGGGTCCGCAGGAGGCCACAACGGGATCAAGTCCATCATCGATTCGCTTGGCACGGAGAAGTTTGGGCGCGTCCGCATCGGCATCGGCCGGCCGCCGAAAGGAGCGCCGATTGTGCCGTACGTCCTGGGAGCGTTTTCGCGAGAGGAAGAGCCGCACATCCGCAGGGCGCTGGAAACGGCCGCAGAAGCGGCGCTGTACGCCGTCGAGCGCGGATTCGCCAACGCCATGACTCGCTACAACGCGGCGGCCAAGGCTTGAGCCGCCGCGAGCGGCGGAGGTATGGGAAGCGCATCGCGTCTCCATACTAAGGGGAGACCTGTCTGACAAACGTCTGACAAAGGGGCGATCCCGATGCGCTTCGAATACGTCTGCCGCTATTGCAGACAGAAAATTGGGGCGGTGGACGCGTCGCACTGGTCGCTGAGCGACGCGATGGAGCGGCTCGGCCTCCACCATCTCGAACCGGATCACCAGTGGGACGTCATCCGCCCTCGCGACAACCAGTTTGAGATTCAAACCGTCTGCGACGCCTGCGAGCAGGCCGTCGCGATGCATCCCGAACTGCTCTTGGAAGGAAGTATCATACAATAAATCCAGGTACATGCGTGTGCTGGGAGGGGGAAAAGGTGAAGGGTCTCGTCGAACTCATGGCCGCGGACGGGGCGCTTTCGTCATTGGCGGACGGGATGGGGCCGCGCAGAAACGACATGCTCATCACAGGCGTGACCGGGGCCGGACGGCAGCTCGTGATGGCGGCCTTGTACCATCTCCGCAATCGCCGTCTCCCAGAGTCGATGATTGTGGTGACGCATACGGCCAGTCACGCGCAGACCATCTGGGAGGACTTGAAGGAGTACCTGCCGGACGCGCGCGTCTATCTGTATCCCGAGCGAGACAACGCGCTCGTGGATTACCTGGCGTCGTCCTCGGATGTTCTGGCGGAACGGCTGCACGTCCTTGAGGCCCTCGCGCAGGAGGGCCCTGTCGTCGTGGTCACCACGCTTCTCGCGGCCTGGCAGCCGGTGACGAAAAAGCATCACTTTCTACACTCGCTGGTGAACCTCGCGGTAGGGGAGACCAAGCCCATCGACGACGTGGTGGCTCAGCTCGTGCGCGGCGGCTACGAGCGCGTCAGCCTCGTGGAGAGCCGCGGCCAGTTCAGCGTGCGCGGCGGCATCCTCGACGTCTTCCCGCTGGGCCACGACCTCCCATATCGCATCGAGTGGTTTGACACGGACATTGACTCCATTCGCACGTTCGATCCCGCCACGCAGCGATCCCAGGACAAGCGGGATCGCGTGTCGTTTGGCCCGGCGTTCGACCTGATGCTCCCGCAGCCCGTCGCGGACAAGGTGGCGGATGAGCTCGAGGCGCGGCTCGAAGCCAGGCTGAAGACGGTGACGGATGCGGCGCTCCGGGATCGGCTGGAGCAGTCCATCTCGGCGGACATCCGCAAGTTGCGAGAGGGGCAGCCGTTTGCGGGCGTGGCTCGCTACCAGCTTCTGTTCCCGGATCACGCGGACACGCTGTTCGATCACGTCCCTCAGCCTGCATTTGTCTGCTTCGACGAGACGGCTCGGATCCTGGAGCGCGCGGAAGTGCTTGAGAAAGAGTTTCGCGAGTGGCTCTCAGGCGCCATCATGCGGGGCGAGGTGCTCTCGGGGACGGTCGACGCCATTCACTACGAGGCGAAGTTTCAGGAATTGAATCGGCCGAAGGTGCACTTTGCGACGTTCGCCCATACCCGCGGCAGTCAGCGGTATCAGCAGGTGCTCAACATCTCGGCGCGCAGCATGCAGAATTTCCACGGGCAGATGAACGTGTTGAAGCAAGAGCTCGCCCGCTGGGAGAAGGCGCACACGCAGGTGGTGTTTGCGGCTGCGACCAAGGAGCGGGCGGATCACCTGGCGCGCGTCCTGGACGACTATCGCATCCAGGCGGACCAGGTAGAGGTCTTTACGCCGGGATCGAAGGTGCCGCAAATTGTCGTCGCCAACCTGTCGAGCGGGTTCGAGTTGCCGATGCACCGGATCGCCGTGATCGTCGAGACCGAGGTGTTCACGGCAAAGCGCAAGCATCGCCAGACGCGCGCGCAGGTCTCGGATGCGGAGCGGATCAAGAGCTACCAGGAGTTGAACGTCGGCGACTACGTGGTGCACGTGAATCACGGCATTGGCCGATACATGGGCATCAAGACGCTCGAGGTGGATGGCCGCCGCAGCGACTACCTGTACCTGAGCTACGCGGGCGGGGACAGCCTGTACGTGCCGGTGGACCAGATTGACCAGATTCAACGGTACATCGGCTCGGGCGAGAAGGAGCCGAAGCTGCACAGCCTCGGATCGAGCGAATGGCAGAAGACGAAGAACCGCGTCAAGAAGTCGGTGCGCGACATCGCGGGGGATCTCCTGAAGCTTTACGCGAAGCGCGAGGCGACGCCCGGGCACGCGTTCTCGCCCGACACGCCCTGGCAGGCGGACTTCGAGAACATGTTCCCGTACGAGGAGACGCCGGATCAGCTTCGCGCCATCGCGGAGATCAAGCGGGACATGGAGAAGCCGCGCCCGATGGATCGGCTCTTGTGCGGCGACGTGGGCTACGGCAAGACGGAGGTCGCCATGCGCGCGGCGTTCAAGGCGGTGATGGACGGGAAACAAGTCGCGGTGCTGGTGCCGACGACGGTCCTCGCGCAGCAGCACTACGAGACGTTCAAGGAGCGGTTCGCCGGCTTCCCAGTGAAAATTGAGATGCTGAGCCGCTTCCGGACGCGCAAGGAGACGCAGGAGGTGTTGAAGGGCCTCAAGGAAGGGACCATCGACATCGTCATCGGCACCCACCGGCTTTTGCAGAACTCGGTGCAGTTCAAGGATCTTGGTCTTCTCATTGTGGACGAGGAACAGCGCTTCGGCGTGACGCACAAGGAAAAGCTGAAGCAACTGCGCGCGAACGTGGACTGTCTGACGCTCACCGCGACGCCCATCCCGCGTACGCTCCACATGTCCATGCTCGGCGTGCGCGATCTGTCCATCATCGAGACGCCGCCTGAGAACCGGTTCCCGGTGCAGACGTACGTCGTGGAGTACAACGAGGGCCTTGTCAAGGAAGCCATCGAGCGCGAACTCGCCCGCGGCGGACAGGTGTACTTCGTGTACAACGACGTCCAGACCATCCACCGCATGGCGGAACGCGTGCAGTCGCTCGTGCCCGATGCGCGCGTGGGCGTGGCGCACGGTCAGATGGCCGAGGCAGAGCTCGAGCGCGTGATGCTCGACTTTCTCGAAGGCGAGTACGACGTGCTCGTCACCACCACCATCATCGAGACGGGACTCGATATTCCGAACGTGAACACCTTGATTGTCTACGACGCCGACAAGTTCGGTCTGTCCCAGCTCTACCAGCTGCGGGGCCGCGTCGGCCGATCCAACCGGATTGCGTACGCATATTTCACCTATCAACCGGCCAAGGTGCTGTCGGAGGTCGCGGAAAAGCGCCTGGCGGCCATCAAGGAGTTCACCGAACTGGGCAGCGGCTTCAAGATCGCCATGCGCGACCTGTCCATCCGCGGCGCGGGCAACCTGCTCGGGGCCGAGCAACACGGATTCATCAACTCGGTCGGCTTCGACATGTACACGGAACTTTTGCAGCAGGCCATCCGCGAGCTGCGCGGCGAGCAGCTGGAGAAGCCCGTCGAACCGACCATCGACGTGCCTGTCGAAGCGTACATTCCAGACACCTATATCTCGGATCCGTCGCAGAAGGTGGCCATGTACAAGCGGTTCCGTGCGATTCAGGCGGTGTCCGAGGCGGACGATCTCGAGGACGAGCTCATCGATCGCTACGGCGATCCGCCGCAGGAGGTGCGCAATCTGCTCGACGTGACGAGGCTCAAGAGCCTCGCGATGCAGGCGCACGCGGATCACATCGCGACGCAGGGGGCCGAGACGACCGTGCGGTTCCCGAACGAAAAGCAGGCGGCCGTCGATTATCCGAAGCTCCTGTCCATGGCGGTCAAGCACAAGGCGCAGGTCACCTCGCGGCCGAACGGCATGATCTTTGTGGCGTTCCGCACGAAGGGCCTGGCAGGGGACGAGATCGTCCGCAGGCTCATCGCCTTCTTGGCCGATTACCTGGAGATGGTGCGGCAGTCCAAAAAGCAGGAAGAGGTGGCGGGCGTCTGACTCCCGCCGCGCCTGGCCCTCATGGCTTGGCTGGTGCATAGAGGATCTGGGCGAGTCGCATAATACAGTCACGTCGGATTCCGTTGCACCAAACTTCATGAGGGTGAGGGATCTTTTTGAAAGCCACAGGCATCGTGCGGAGAATTGATGATCTCGGTCGGGTGGTCATTCCGAAGGAAATTCGACGGACGTTGCGCATTCGCGAAGGCGATCCCTTAGAGATATTCGTGGACCGCGATGGCGAAGTCATCCTGAAGAAGTATTCGCCCATCGGTGAGCTCGGGGACTTTGCCAAGGAGTACGCGGATTCGCTCGCCGAAAACACGGGGCACATCGCGATGATTGCGGACCGGGACGTGATCATCGCCGTGTCGGGGGCGCCGAAGAAGGAGTTTTTGGACAAGCCCGTGAGCGAAGACATCGAGCAGGCGATGGAGGAGCGCAAGACCGTTCATAACTCGACGGCGGGGGAGTACGCCATCGTGCGAGACCGCCCGGAGCGATTCGGCGCGCGCGTCATCGCGCCCATCATCGCCGCGGGCGATCCAATTGGCGCGGTCATCCTCGCCACCCGCGACGAGAGCGTGCGGATGGGGGAGACCGAGGTCAAGTTGGCGGAAACCGCCGCCGGTTTTTTGGGTAAGCAGATGGAACAATGAACAAGCGTCATCCATAATGTACCATATATGCATGGGGTGTGCAAGTGCGATTCGGACGGATGAGCGCCAACGGCGCATGTCGAAACCGACGGCCGATCGCCATCGGGCCTCCCGCACTGGGGAAACAGGAGCCAGCGGGAGGCCGTTTTGTGTTCGCGATCCCTGTGCAGTATCATGTGGACGATGCGTAGGGAGACGAATGGGACGGAGACGGCGCGCTGAGCCTCAAGTTCAGCATGCGAAAAAGGACCGGTCTCCACCTGGAGGACCTCGAACGCCGAGGGTTGCACGGAAGCCAGTCCATGGAGGGGTAGGCGCATTGAGCACGGTGCACATTGTCGGATTGGGCCCTGGAGATCCGGACAGCATCCCGATTGGATCGTACGAGATCATGCGGCGCGGCTGGCCCGTCGTGCTTCGCACGCGCGAGCATCCCGCCGTAAAGCGGCTCGACGAAGCGGGCGTCACCTACCAGACGTGCGATGACCTCTACGAGACGTGCGACACGTTTGACGCCGTCTACGATGCGATTGTCGCGCGCCTGCTCCACCTCGCCGAAGGCCATCCGCATGTCGTCTACGCGGTTCCGGGCCACCCTCTCGTGGCCGAGCGCGCGGTCCAAATCCTGTTGGCGCAGCCTCACCCGGGTGTGGAGGTGGAGGTAGGCCCAGGTCAGAGTTTTCTCGATCTCGCCGCGGCGAGGCTCGGGATCGATCCGGTGGAGGGGCTCCTGTTGCTCGACGGCCTTGCGCTTCGGCATGACCAACTCAACCCGCGCCTGCACACCTTCATCGCCCAGGTGTATGATCGCGCCGTGGCGAGCGAGGTGAAACTCACCTTGATGGAGCTCTACCCGGACGAGTACGAGGTCGTGGTCGTGCGCGCGGCCGGCGTTCGCGGAGAAGAACGGATGGAGCGCGTGCCACTGTACGAGATCGACCGTCTTGCGTGGATCGACCACCTCACGACCCTGTATGTGCCACCAGCCAAGGACGCGGCCGTGTTGTACCGGGATCTGCACGAGGCCCCGCGCATTGTCGAGGTCCTGCGCGGGCCAAACGGCTGCCCGTGGGATCGGAAGCAGACGCACGCGTCGCTGCGCAAGTACGTCGTCGAGGAGGCGTACGAGGTGGCGGAGGCCATCGACGAGGGCGATGCCGATCACCTCGCGGAGGAGTTGGGAGATCTCCTGCTGCAGATTCTCCTCCACGCGCGCATCGCGGAGGAAGCGGGCGAGTTCACGCTCCGCGACGTGTTCGCGGGGCTCGCGGCGAAGCTGGTCCGCCGCCACCCGCACGTGTTTGGGGACGAGGTGGCGAAGACGGCGGACGACGTCCGCGGCATTTGGGAGCAGGTAAAACAGGATGAGCGTAGAAATGAAGAGCGTGAAGAGAGCGCCTTGTCAGGCGTGAAGCTCGCCGGGCCAGCGCTCGCCGTGGCGCAGGCGGTCCAGAAGGCGGCGGCCAAAGTCGGGTTCGACTGGTCGGACGAGGCCGACGTATGGCAGAAGGTCAAAGAGGAAATGAATGAACTTGACATCGAGCGACGTCGGGAGCCGCGGGATGCCGCCAAGCTCACTGCGGAAGCCGGGGATGTGCTGTTTGCCGTCGTCAACCTCTGCCGGTTTCTCGATCTCGACGCAGAGACTGTCCTGGCCCAGGCGACGCGCCGATTTGTCCGCCGATTCCGGTACGTGGAGGAACGGCTGCGCTCAAATGGGGAATCATGGGAAACTGCGTCGCCAGAAGCCCTTGACGCGTACTGGAACGAGGCAAAAATCGCATTTTCACAGTCGAACTAGCAGGATTCCCGGCGAGAAGAACGAATAACATTCCCGACATTCCCACGAAAGGGGTATCGCACGCGTGAACAAGATGGAACTCATCAACCGTGTCGCGGAAGAGACGGGATTGAAGAAGAAGGACGCCGAGGCCGCTGTGAACAAAGTGTTCGAGGTCATCGAGAAGGCCCTCGCCAACGGCGAGAAGGTGCAGATCATCGGCTTCGGCACGTTTGAGACGCGTTCTCGCGCTGCGCGCTCGGGCCGCAACCCGCAGACGGGCGAGGTCATCGAGATCCCGGCTTCCACGGTGCCTGCGTTCAAACCGGGCAACAAGCTCAAGGAAGTCACGCGCTGAACCTTGCGACTCGATAAGTTTCTCAAGGTGTCCCGCTTGATCAAACGGCGCACCCTGGCCAAGAAGATCTGCGATGCCGGGCGCGTGTTGGTGAACGGCCGCCCCGGCAAAGCGGCGACGGATGTGGCCGTGGGGGACGAGATTGTCATCCAATACGGCAACAAGACCGTGACGGTCGTCGTCCGGCGCCTCGCGGAGAATCCGCGGCGGGACGAGGCGGCTTCTCTTTACGACATGGTCCGCGTGGAACCTCGCGCGGGCGACGTCGACGAAGCGTTTGTCGACGATGAAGAGGAAACTCCATAAGCCCGGTTCGGGACCGGCCCGTGACGGCCGGTCTTTTGCTATGGGCGAGGGCGCGGCTTGCACTTGTTCGGGCCGGCGTTCGGCGCCCAGACGGGGTGGTGCGCTCCCTCGGTCTACATGTCCACCCTCCGTCATACACTCGGAGCGACAGGGTGGTTGGAGGTGTCGGCATGGATCCGGCCGAGGGACACGATGTGCACATCTTCGGCAGGCGGGAGATCGAGGTGACCGGGGTCGAGCGCCTCGAGCGGTTCGATGCGGAGGCCTTCGTCATCGCGACGCGCGCGGGCGAGCTAAGCGTCGAGGGGAAATCGCTCGCCATTAAGGCGTTCGATCGGCAGACGGGGATCATTCGCATTGAGGGCGAGATTGGCGCGCTCATTTACGGAGATCATCGCCGAGCGCCGCGGTGGGGGCGGCTTCGGCCATGAACGCGGGGCAGAACGTGGCTTATGTGCTGTGGATGCTCGCTTCGGGAGCGGCCATGGGCGCGGTGTTCGACTGGTACAACACCATCTCGGGCGGTTTCCGCTGGCTGCGGCGCCTGCGGCCGGTGTGCGATCTCGCCTTTTGGCTGTCGGCGGCCGTGGGCGTGTATCTGCTCACGTTTCGGACCATTGGCGGCGAATTTCGCATCTGGACGCTCGTGCTGCTCGTGGTGGGCTACGGCCTGTATCGCCTGACCCTCAGGCGGCGCGTCGTCCGCGGGGCGTTCGCCGTTGTGGCCGTCATCCGCTTCATCGTGCGAATGGTGCGCCGCACGTTGGAGATCTTCGTGGTCTGGCCACTCCGGATGGCGGCTCGGCTGGTGGTGGCCGTCGCGACGGCCTTGTACCGAGTGGGGCTGATGGTGGAGAACGCTGCGTGCCGCATCGTCGCCATCGCCTTCGCCGTCGTCACGTTCCCGGTTCGCCGCTACGTTCGCCGAGACGCCGGATGGCGAAAAAAACTAGCCGCCTGGCAAGAGGATTTCTGGCAGTGCGCGTCGAATTGGTTGATCCAAAGCCGCGGATCGGCTCGCTGACGCGCCTTCGCCGGTATGTCGGCGTGCCAGGCGGTAAATCTCACAGAGGAGCGTTTCGCCATGCGAGCAGTCGAGTCGCGCCCGTTGCCAAGCGTCAGGCGAGAGCCTCAGCGGCAGCGCCGGAACTTCCCCGTGCGCATCCGTTACGTGGCTGCGCTGGCCATTTGCGCGTGGGCGTTCTTTTACTTCTGGCATGCGGAACGTCCCCAATTGCGCCAGCTCGCGGCGGAGAACGCCAAACTGGAGAAGCAGCTGACCTCGCTCCAGGCCGAGCAGCGCTCGTTGCAGACGGAGAAGCAACAATTGAACAATCCGGCGTACATTGAAAAGTACGCGACGGAGCATCAGAATCTCGTGATGCCCAACACGGTGCCGTTCGATTTGCAGTCGCCGTCCAAGTCCCACTGACGTCGCGGACGTACGTGAGTCGAAAGGGCGCAAGGCGGATATCCTACGGATGAGCGGAGGTGGCCGCCGGGGCTTCACGCCGTTTGTCAGGCAAGCCGTTCATCGGATTCTTTTGGTTCAATCGGACAGGGAGGAACAAGCAACTTTATGGCCATTGAGGTCGGGAGCAAAGTGACGGGCAAAGTGACGGGAATCACGCGATTTGGCGCGTTTGTCACGTTGCCCGAAGGCGAGACGGGTTTGGTGCACATCTCCGAGATCTCGGACGACTATGTCCGCGACGTCAACGATTACCTGAAGGTCAACGACGAGGTCACCGTCAAGGTGCTGAGCGTCAGCGGAGATGGGAAAATCGCCCTGTCCATTCGCCAGGCCAACGAATCGTCTGGCCGCGCGCATCGCGGAGGATCGCGAGGGGGTCAGCGCCAGGACCGGCGCCAGGGATTCGAACAGATCATGAATCGATTTCTCAAAGACAGCGAAGAGCGCCTTGCGCAGCTCCGGCGGAGCGAGGCCAAGCGCGGCGGCCGCGGCGGTCGTCGCGGCTGACGTCGAGCCGCGGTGGCACCTGCTTTCAGCGCGGCGCACTTCGCGAGAAAATCGTGAAAAAAGCACCGGGTTCTCGAAGGGCCCGGTGTTTTCGCGTCATAAAATGTGTCGCTTTCCCTCGCATTCCTGCCGCGCGCCAAGCGCCTGAGAGGAGAAGTTTCGTGCAGGCCGATACCTACTACCTCGAATACGAGCTTCACGACGGCACGCGCGTCTTTCTCGCCTTCGACAACGAGAACGATCGCGACGGCTGCCACATCTCGCTCGATATGTACAAGGCCCAGCTCGGCCCCATCACAGAGGAGGTGCTGGACCGCATTCTGGGCAAATTCCATGGGCGGATCGCCGGCTTTCCGGGCTAAGGTGCGCTTCGGATCTGGCGCCGCGCCTAGGCGCACGGGGCGCGGCGGAAGGCCAGCTCAACCGTTTGGACGGCCCGCTCACGGCTCCGCTTTCGCGTCCGATTGCCGATATCGGTAATACGCTTCATTCAGCATCACGATGGCCTTGCGATCGCGATTGAGGAACGCTCTCCTGAGTTGACTCCGAAGCCATTCCGGCATTCCACATCACCTCGCTCGTCGCCAGTTGTTTGTAGTGTACGCGGCGGGGACAGAAATGGCGCCCAGCAATCTCGCGCTTTGAAGGCTCGCCTTCGGCTCGAAGCGCGCGAGGGCGACCGACCTCACGCCGCGCCTGGCACCGCCCTATACCAGAAGATCCAACCGGCTTCGCACCTGTTCGACAACCACCCCCGCCTTCGACAGCAGTTCCATCGCGTACGGGTCCGGCCGATACTCGAACTCGTAAAATACGCGCCGGATCCCGGCCTGAATGAGGCTCTTTGTGCACGTCAGGCAGGGCGTGTGCGTGACATACAGATCCGCGCCTTCCGCCGCAATGCCAAAGCGCGCGCACTGCAGCAGCGCGTTCTGCTCCGCGTGAATCGCCCGCACACAGTGGCCGTCCACCACCTTGCAGCCCACGTCCACGCAGTGCTCGTCCCCGTGGATGCTGCCGTTGTATCCGCTGGCGATGATCCGCTTGTCCCGCACCAACACGCACCCCACCTGCAGCCTCGTGCAGGTGGATCTCGCCGCCATCACCCGCGCCTGCGACGCAAAGAAGCTGTGCCAGTCCATCCGCTCTCGCTTCATCTCCATGTCGATCACGCCCTCCCCGTGCCGAACGATGTCCAGAATTCTCGAAAACTTTCCCGCTGCCGCAGACGCCGTTTGACAAAATCTGCAGTTCTACCTGCCCTATAATGGCCATACACATGGATGAAAGGGGACGGATGTATGGTCGGAAAGCGAACACGGAGCGGGCCGAAACCTCATCTTGCTGAGCCGAATCGGGCGGCGCGCTCCAAACCTGCTTCTCGCTGGACCCTTCGGGCGTGGCGCCGCGCCCTGCTCATCGGCGCGCTCGCGTTCCTCCTCGGTCGCGCCTCCATCGATCACGCCGTGGCGCCGTTTGCCCTCGCCTATTACGCCGTCGTCATGGCGCTGGCGGGCGAGCGCCGCGCGTGGCCCGCATACGCCGGCATCCTCGGCGCGTTCACCGAGGGCATCGACAGAGGACTGGAACTCGCCGCGGCCATCGTGCTGTACAAACTCGTGCACCGGATCATCTTCCGCCGCAAGACGGCGGACATCATCTGGGCGCCTATTCTCGCCGGCGCCGTGGGCTTCGCCGTTCACCTCGCCACGTTCGGGACAAGCCTCACGTTCGCCGAGGCGCTGCTCGCCTTCAGCCAGGGCGCCCTGGTCACCATCTTAGCGCTCATCTTCCTGCAGTGCATTCACCTCTTCCTCGGGCAGGAGCTCACGCGCACGCTGCGCTACGAGCAGGTGATGAGCGTCGTCATCCTCATCGCCTCCGTCATCATGGGCTTCGACGGGCTCGTCATCCACGGCGTTCCGCTCGCGCTCTTGGCCATCGACTGGATGGTGCTCGTGCTCTCTGCTACCGGGATTGGGCCCGCCGTGGCCGGCGCCGTCGCCATCAGCATGCTGTCGCTCTTGAGCCACCAGGCGTCGCTCATGGAGGTGGGGGTGCTCGGCTTCATCGCGCTCATCTGCGGCCTGATGCGCGACGCCAACCGGTTTGCCGTGGCCGCCACGTTCGTGGCCGGCGTCGGCGTGCTCACGCTCGCCTACGCGCACGCCTATGCGCCCCTCCTCGTGCAGATGTCCGCCGCCGGCGCCGCGTCGGTGCTGTACCTCCTGACGCCCCGGAGTCTCTTTGCCGAGCTTCGCTCCTTCGTGCCCGGGACGCCTGAACATTCCGCCGACGAGCGCACGCGCGCCGAGCGGGTGCACGCGCTCATGACCGAGAAAATCCACGAGGTTAGCCAGATCTTCGAGGAGCTCGCCGACACCTTCTCCGACGTGAGCGGCAACGACTACCTCTTGATGCGCGATCTCGTCACGCAGACCATCCAGAAGACCCGCGACAGCGTCTGCTCGCTCTGCCCGCGCCAGACCCTCTGCTGGGGGCGCGAGATGCTCCAGACCTACAACGCCATGAAGCACACACTCGCGCAGATTGAGTCCGCGAACGGACGCCGCGCCGCGCCCACGCCGGAACTCAGGGATCGCTGCATTCGCCTCGATCCCATGATGAGCACGCTGCGCTACAACCTCGATCTCACGCACCGGGACTACAAGTGGCTGAAAAAGATGATGGAAGAGCGAAAGCTCGTGGCGCATCAGCTGGCGGGGGTGGCGGATGTCGTCCGGGCCATCGCGAAGGAGCTCGAGATGGAGCAGAAGACGCTCCTGTCGGATCGCGAGAAGATTGTGAGCGCGCTTGAGGAACTCGGGCTCTACGTGGACGACGTCCGCATCGTAAGCCTCGAGCCGGGCCGCGTGGAAATTGAGGTGGTGCAGCCGTCCGAGAGCGCGCACGAGACGTCCGCGCGCATGATTGCGCCCCTTCTGTCGGGCATCCTCGGCGAACACATCACGGTCGCCAAGCTCTCCGTGCCGCCGCACGGCGGTCCCTGCACGGCAACCTTCGCCTCGGCGCGCCAGTATCAGGTGCATGCCGCGGCCATGGCCATCGCGAAGGACGGCCGCCCCGTCTCGGGCGACACGCATACCGCGGTCGATCTCGGCAACGGCCGCTATGCCCTCGCCATCTCGGACGGCATGGGCAATGGCGAGCGCGCGAAGCAGGAGTCGAAGTCGGCCATCGACCTCCTGAAGCGGCTCATGAAGGCCGGATTCGACGAAAAGCTCGCCGTGCGGACCATCAACTCCGCGCTCGTGCTGCGCTCGCGCGAGGAAATGTTCACCACGCTCGACATGGCCGTGATCGACCTGTTCCACGCCAAGTGCGAGTTTCTGAAGGTTGGCTCCGCGCCGAGCTACATCAAGCGAGGGCAGGAGGTCATCAAGGTCACCGGCAACAGCGTACCCATCGGCATCCTCGAGGAGATTGAGGTGCAGACCATCGAAGTCCAGCTCCTGCCGGGCGACGTGCTCATCCTCGTCTCGGACGGCATCTACGACGCGGCACCGGAAGGCGCGGACACGGACGACTGGGTGCAGACGGCGCTCGCCCAGATCCGCTCGACAGATCCGCAGACCCTCGTGGACGAGCTCGTGGAGATGGCCGTCGAGGCTTCGCACGGCAAGGTGCGCGACGACATGACCGCGGTGGCGGCCGTGATCGAGCGGTATCAGGAGCAGTGGGCGGCCATCCGGCTGCCGAACGTGCCGAGTCTCCGGTCCGCTGAGCGCAAGCGCCGCATGGCTTGAGCGCAGCCTGCAACGGATTCTATCAAGCTTTTGGGAATGAAACGGTTCCACCTCGGCGATACTGGCGACTAGCAAGTTTCGCGGAGGTGGATTGTTTTGACTAGGGAAGCGACCATCCGGCAGATCCTCGTCATCACCGACGGCTGTTCCAACATCGGGCCCGATCCCGTCGAAGCCGCGCGCAGGGCGCACCGGCACGGCATCGTCGTCAACGTCATCGGCATCGTGGGGCGCGGCGACGCGGGCGAGCAGGGCTATCAAGAGGCGCACTCCATCGCGGACGCGGGCGGGGGCATGTGCCGCATCGTGCAGCCTGCGGACATCTCGGCCACCGCGCAGATGATGACGCATCAGACCATGCAGATGACGCTTCAGCAGGTGGTCAACCAGGAACTCCTCGCCGTCATGGGCAAGTCGACGGAGGATTTGCCGCCCGCCGATCGCGCCCGCGTCATGCAGGTGGTGGAAAAGCTCGAGGACGAGGTGGCGCTGCATCTCGTCGTCTGCCTCGACACGAGCGCGAGCATGCGCGACAAGATCCCGACCGTGCGCGAGGCGGTGCGCGATCTCGCCCTGTCGCTCAAAGTGCGGTCTGGCCCCCTGGCGGTGAGCGTCATCGCGTTCCCCGGCAAGGGCGAGGAGGCGACGCGGCTCGTGCAGCCGTTCTCTTCCGAGGTGAACGTCGCGGCGCTCGAGGCGGAGCTCGTGGCGCGCGGCGGCACGCCGACCGGCCCCGCCATCGATCACGCCGCCGATCTTCTCCTCTCCTACGCGCGCAACGTGGACGAGGACGCGCCGCGGCGTGAGTTCGGATGACCCATTCCCGCCCGCTCGCGCCCGGCACGTGGGTGGTGGGCAAGTGGACCCATCGGCGCTGGCGGATCCGCGGCGTGCTCGGCACGGGCGCGAACGGGGTGGTCTACGCGGTGGAGCGGGACGACGGGCTCAAAGGCGCCATGAAGGTGTGCGAGACAGCGGGCCAGGTGGCGTTCGAGTGGTCGCTCTTGAACCTCGTGCGAGGGCCGGGATCGCCGTTTCCCGCGCCGCAGCAGATCGACGACTCCAATCGCGCCGGCGCCCGCTTCTTCTACGTCATGGAGCGCATTTCCGGCAAGCCGCTCGACAAGGTCTGGCCGGCGCTTGCGCCCGCCATGCGCAAGCAGGTCATGATCCGCATCGTCGAAGGGCTCGCCAAGCTGCACGCCACCGGCCACGCGTTCTGCGACGTCAAGCCGCAGAACGTGCTTGTCCAGGAGGCCAGTGGTGAGGTGCGCTTCGTCGATCCCGGCGGGGTGACGCCGTTTGGCAAAGCCGTCCGCCAGTTCACGCCGACAACCGACGGCGCCTTCTTCGGGCTATGCGACAGGCGCGCGAGCGCGGCGTACGACGTCATCGCCTTGGCGCTCATGGCCGTATCGCTCGAGGTGCCGTCGCCCGCGAACTTGTACCATCTGCCGCCGGAGAAGCGGAGGGAATGGCTCCTGCGCGCGGTGGCGGATCAGGTGGACGGCGCGTGGCGACCCGTGTGGCATCGCGTGCTGCGCCGGGAGATCCGGGACGCCGAGGCGCTTCGCGCCGCCATCGCGGAGGTGCGCGTGAAGGAGAAAGTGAAACAAGGGGGCGGGCACGACTGGACGGCCGCGTTCATGTGGGCGAGCATCGCGAGCGCCGTGCTCACCACGGCCTGCGCCTGGGCACTCTATCTCCGGATCTTCTGACCCCTTGCACGGCTTCGACCGGCGGCTTCGCTTTGCTACAATGAAGGCAGACAGGGCACGCCCGCGCGCCGGACGAGGCGCTCCGGGCGGCCGACATCGGAAACGGCGGGAACATCCTTTGGAACGAGCGCGCCATCTTCTCACGCACGTGATTTCCTTCTTCCAACAGCATCGGCTCGAGACCGCCCACGCGGTGTTAGGCGTATCCGGCGGCGTGGACTCGATGGTGCTCCTGCACCTGTGTCAGCGCGCCGCAGAGGAGGCGCCGTGCGCCCTGGGCGGTTTTTCCGTGGTCCACGTGCACCACGGTCTGCGCGAAGCGGCGGATGCCGACGCCGCCTTCGTCGAGCGATATTGCCGAGATCGCGGCATTGCGTGCGAAATGGTCCGCGTGACGGTCGAGGATGCGCGCGGAGAAGGGGTGGAGGCGGCGGCTCGGCGCGCGCGGTATGAGGCGCTCGCCGAATGCGCGCGGGCGAAAGGCGGTGTCATCCTCGTGGCGCATCACGCGCAGGACGAGCTGGAGACTTTCGTCATGCGCCTGTTGCGCGGCGCGGGCCCGGGGGGGCTTGGCGCCATGCGCCCGGAGGCGGAGATGAACGGCGTGCGGGTGCTGAGGCCGCTCCTCGCGGTGGAGAAGCGCGAGATTGAGCGGTACGCGGCTCTGCATGGGGTGCCGCACGTGGAGGATGAGACGAACGAAGACCCCCGGTTTTTTCGCAACCGCGTCCGTCAGGTGGTGATCCCGGCGCTCCGCGCCGTCGAACCGCGCGCGGAAGAGAAGGTTCTGCAGGCGCTCGAGCTCTTGTGGGCGGAGGACGCGTTCATGCGCGAGATGGCGCGCGAGGCTGTGCGGCGCGTTGCGGTGCGCAGCGCCGACGGCCAAATCGCCTTTTCTGCCAGCCGCCTTGGCGAACTTCACGTTTCTTTACAACGCAGGGTGATTCACATACTATTGAATTGTTTCTCCGCGCGCGAGTGGACGTTGGCTCACGTCGAGGCGGTTCGCCGCCTGGCCCTCTCGGGGCCCCCGTCGGGCGAAGTCCATCTCGCGGTGGATGTGCGGTGCGTCAGATCCTACGATAACCTGTACATAGGTCACCTGCCCATCGCTCGTCCCGCGGTGGAGGCCAAGGTAGCGTGGGATCTCCTTGCGGCGGCGGAGGTCCGCCTCGGGGAAGGCGAGGCGTGCTGGCGGTTTCGGCGGCTGCGCGTGGCGCATCCGGCGTCCGCCCGCATGCCGTCGCCCTGGTGGCTCCTGTTGCCTGCCGACGTGTCCCGCGCCGAGATCGTCACCGGGGTGCCGACGAGGGAGCGGGTGCCGCTCTTCGGCGGGCACGGAACCAAGAAACTGCAGGACGTCTTCACGGACGCCAAGCTGCCGCGGGAGTGGCGTGCGCGCTGGCCGCTCCTTCGGGTGGACGGCGACATCGTCTGGATCCCCGGCATTATGCGATCCGGCGCGCACCTTTGGCGCGGCGGACCCGCGTTCGTCATTCGGGCGCGACCGCCTGCGGCGTGCCTGCGCGCGCTTGGCGAGCGGTAGAGGCAGTGGGTGAACATTTCACAGCGGACATGGGGAGGCACTCATGCATCCTGATCTGGAGCGTATCCTGTTCGATGAGGAAACCTTGCAGGCCAAAGTGGCCGAGATGGGAGCGACGCTGAGCCGAGACTACGCAGGCAAAACGCCTCTTCTCATCTGCATCCTCAAGGGCGCGGCGCTGTTCATGGGCGATCTCGTCAAGCGGATCGACGTTCCGGTCGAGATCGACTTCATGGCGATTTCAAGCTACGGCCAGTCGACCAAGTCGTCCGGCGCGGTCCGCATTTTGTACGATCTCGAGCGCCCGGTCGAGGGGCGCGACGTCATCATTGTGGAGGACATCGTGGACACGGGCCTCACGCTCGCGTACCTGCGCGACACGATGATTCGGCGCCAGGCGGCGAGCGTAAAGATTGTCTCCCTGTTCGACAAACCGAGCGGGCGAAAGGTCGACATCCAGCCGGACTACTTCGGCTTCACGGTGCCGGACGCGTTCATCGTCGGCTACGGCCTCGACTACGCGGAGCGGTACCGAAACCTGCCATACGTGGGCATCCTCAAGTCTGACATCTATGCGACAGGTTGACGCGCGTCTCCCTGGCGGGCGTCTTTCTTGCTAGGAACGCCTATCCCGGTATGGTACAATAGTCGCGCCGTAACCGAGAGGAGGTAAGGCATGAACCGTTTTTACCGGAGCGTTGTCCTGTACGTGCTGATCCTGTTCGTGCTGATCGGCGTACTGAGATACCTCACCGGCCCTGAGCAGGTTCGCGGGCCGATTCCATATAGCCAGTTCATTCAATATGTCGAGCACAACCAGGTCACGGGCACGCTGCAGGTCACGCCCGACGGCCTCACCGCGACCATCGACGGGACCCTCAAAAACGGGGAAAAGTTTGAGACTCGGGCTCTGTACGACAACAACCTCGAGCCCTTCTTGCAGAGCCATAACCTGTCGTTCAACGTCATTCCGCAGCCCCGCGGAAGCGTATGGCTCTCGCTCCTCGAGCAGGTGGTTCCGTTTGCCTTCCTCTTCATCTTAATGTTCATCCTGTTCAACCAGGCCCAGGGCGGCGGCAACCGGGTCATGAACTTCGGCAAGAGCCGGGCCCGGATGTACACGGAAGACAAGCGAAAGGTCACGTTCGCGGACGTCGCAGGGGCGGATGAGGAGAAGGCAGAGCTTGAGGAGATTGTCGAATTTCTGAAAGATCCGAAGCGCTTCACCGCGCTCGGCGCGCGCATCCCGAAGGGCGTGCTGCTCGTAGGCCCGCCCGGCACCGGTAAGACGCTCCTCGCGCGCGCGGTGGCGGGCGAAGCCGGCGTGCCGTTCTTCAGCATCAGCGGTTCGGACTTCGTCGAGATGTTCGTCGGCGTGGGTGCTTCGCGCGTGCGCGATTTGTTCGATCAGGCGAAGAAAAACTCGCCCTGCATCATCTTCATCGACGAGATCGACGCCGTGGGACGGCACCGCGGCGCGGGGCTCGGCGGCGGACACGACGAGCGCGAGCAGACTCTGAACCAGCTGCTCGTGGAGATGGACGGCTTCTCTTCGAACGAGGGCATCGTCATCATCGCCGCCACCAACCGCCCCGACATCCTGGATCCGGCGCTGTTGCGCCCGGGCCGGTTTGACCGGCAGATTGTCGTCAATCGACCGGACGTGAAAGGGCGCGAGGAGATCCTGCGCGTGCACGCGCGGAACAAGCCGCTCGCGCCCGATGTGAACCTCGAGATCATCGCGAAGCGGACGCCGGGCTTCACCGGCGCAGATCTCGAGAACGTCTTGAACGAGGCGGCGCTGCTTGCGGCCCGCAAGAAGCAGAAGGAAATCACCAACGCGGATATCGACGAGGCTATCGATCGCGTCATGGCGGGGCCGGAGAAGCGCAGCCGCGTGATGAGCGAGAAGGAGCGCAGGCTCGTCGCTTATCACGAGGCGGGCCACGCGGTGGTGGGCTACTTCATCCAGCCGGATCGCACGGTGCACAAGGTCACCATCGTCCCGCGCGGCATGGCCGGCGGCTACACGCTGAGCCTGCCGAACGAGGACCGGTACTTCATCACGAAGCAGCAGATGCTCGATGAAATCTGCATGACGCTCGGCGGGCGCGTCGCGGAGGAGATTGTCTTCGGCGAGATCTCGACCGGCGCGTCGAACGACCTCGAGCGGGTCACGAACATCGCCCGGCAGATGATCACGGAGTACGGCATGAGCGACAGGCTCGGCCCGCTGCAGTACGGCAGCCGCGCGGGAGGGGCCATCTTCCTGGGGCGAGATCTCCAGGGCGAGCCGAACTACAGCGATCAGGTGGCGTACGAGATCGACCAGGAGATGCGGGAAATTGTCGAGACGTGCCACGAGCGCACGCGGCGCATCCTGACGGAGAAGCGCATGGCGCTCGATGCGCTGGCGGAGCGGCTCCTGGAGAAGGAGACGCTCGACGGCGAGGAAGTCAAGGAGATCCTCGAGCGGTATCGGTGAACAGGGCCTAAGACGAAAATGGAAAGCGGGATGTGCCAGGGAGGTGGCGGCGTCCCGCTGTTCTTTTTGATGTAGCACAACGCGCCGATTTGGCGCGGAGCCTCATGGTCGACAAAGGACACGTTGCGGCCGGTCGGGGCATGTGGCCTGCCATTCGGTTCAGCGCGGCCTTGCGCTCAGCTCGTCACGTTGAGCGCGGGATAGTACGGGGAAGGATCTGCGTTCAGGAAGTAGTTCAGCGTGTACATCCCTGTACCCACAATCTCCTCGCCGCGGATACCGCCTCTCTCGAGCACGGCTGCCACCTGGATCAACTCATTCAAGTACCCACTCGGTTGTTTGAACTCCGCATACACGTTGCAGGTAGCGTGTGGCGGGATCACGACGCCGGCGCTTGTGAGCGGTCTCGCATCCTTTGGATAGCCACCCGGAACTTCCTTGCTGTTCATCACATAGCCAACCTTTGAAAACTGAAACCCTCCGGCTGTTTCTAGACCCATGAAGCGCACCGGGACGTTCGAATGATTCGCAAATCGAAAGCCAAAATGGTGCGGGCCCGTCAGGTAGTCGGGCTGTCCTGCTTCTCCGCCAGGCAAGTAGGGGAGCGCGAGCCAATCGACGGGGTGCTCGACGACGTGGGTGTACGCTTTACCGAGAACAAAGGACTGGTTTCCCGTCGCAAGACGAACGGTGACGCCGACCGGATCCCCTTGGTACGTGCCGGCAGCGCGGACGTTCCAAAGGAGTGCATATTGGAATACGACTTGACTTTCGCTCGTCTGGATGTGTACTGGCGCGACGGGTTGGAGCGCATTTGCATGCAGCTCTGCACCTTGCAGCGGAAGCCGTTCTTTTCGGTAAGGGTTCGTGATATTCGCCTGAATCGTGATGGTCTGGCCGGGGCCCGTCACCACAGAATACAGCCACTTGTTGAAGAGGGTCCATCGATCTGGCGGTGCGCTCGGGTGATCGCAGCCGGTGGCGAGGCCTACGGACAGGGCGGCGACAGCAACACAGGTCCAGGTGCGAGCGCGATTCACGTGCGTCCCCCTTATCTGAGCGTTTACCCGTGTTATACATTTCGTTCGCGCGCCGCACATGAGTCTTCAGACCCATTTTGTGCTAGCAAAGTGATAGCACTCAAATGGCCTTCGTGCCTTTTCTCACGCTGCGCCGCGGTGAAATGTGTGAGCGGGCAGCAGGATCTGGACCACTTCGCCTTGAATGAAGATAGGGTGTTCGGCTCAACAGGGATAGGGACATGCGGAGGGATGCGCCCCGTGAGGTGGGTGGCCACACAGTACGTCAAACCGAATTCCATTTTGGCACAACGCGTGCCGGACAAGCGGGGCCGCACCCTGCTGGCGAGAGGCGTGGTCTTGACCGACAACTTGATTCGCCGACTCATCGAACTCGGTGTGCGGGCGGTCTGCATTGAGGACAAGGCCACGGAGGACATCGTGGTCCGGGAAGTGGTGAGGGAAGACACCAAGGTCCGCCTGTTCGGCATGACATACGACACGCTTCATGAACTCGCGGTCACCCAATTTGCGCCGCACGTGCGGGCGTTTCAAATTCGAAAGATGTTCACCCCGGTGGTGGAAGATGTGATCGACGAGCTCCGGTCCACGGGAGCCGCGGCGGATCAGCTGAGCACCGTGTACGTGCAGGACGGGGAACTCTTCCACCACTCGGTGAATGTGATGTTTTACGCGGTGACGCTCGGGCTGAAGCTCGGCCTGAACCGACACGACCTTGTCGATCTCGGCATTGGCACCCTCCTGCACGACGTCGGCAAGCTGCGGTTGGATCGGAAGATTCTGCAGAAGCCGGGGCGACTTACAGACGAGGAGTTTCGCATCATTCAGCAGCACGCGCGCATCGGGTACGATATCCTGATGAGGCAGGGCGATATCTCGGCGAGATCGGCCGTGATCGCCCTTCAGCATCACGAGCGGCTGGACGGAAGCGGCTACCCGGACCGCTTGGTGGGCAGGGACATTCACCTGTTCAGTCAGGTGGCGATGGTGGCGGACGTCTACGAGGCGCTCACGGCCAATCGCGTCTACCGCCGGGCGTTTTTGCCGCACGACGCCCTCGCCATCCTGGAGAACGACACGGCGCAGGGCAAGCTGCCAAAGCGCGTCATGGAGGCGTTTCTCGCCACGGTGTCCTTGTATCCGCTCGGCATGTCGGTGCGGCTGTCGGACGGGACGCTGGGCGTCGTGGTGGTGCCGTCGGCTCACAACCGGCAGTACCCGGTGGTGCGCGTCATCGAGGATGCGGAGGGCCGCCCTGTGGAACCGTATGAGATCGATCTCGCCACTGCGCGCGACGTGCACATCGCGACCTGCGAGACGTGAGACCAGGCGGCGGGCTCATCTGCCCGCCGTGCAGGGGGAATGGAGATGACGAAAGACCGCGTGATCCGCGCCATCGCGCGGGAGGGGCGCGTGCGCGTCCTCACCTGCCACACCACCGAGCTCGTGCGCGAGCTTGCGAGGCGCCACCACACTTGGCCGGTGGTCACGGCGGCGCTTGGGCGCACCGCCTCCATCGCCGCGATGATGGCGATGCTGCTCAAGAATCACGAGTCCATGACGGTCAAGATTGAAGGGGACGGGCCGATTGGATACCTGGTGGTGGAGGCGCTGCCCTCAGGCGACGTGCGCGGCTATCCGGGCAACCCGCACGTGCACCTGCCCCCGAACAGCCAGGGCAAGCTGGACGTGGGCGGCGCCATCGGGCGGGGGCACCTGTACGTGGTGCGGGATACGGGACTGAGATCGTACTATACGTCGTCGAGCGAGCTCGTCTCGGGCGAGATTGCAGACGATTTCACCTATTATTTTGCCACGTCCGAACAGACGCCGTCCGCGGTGGGCGCGGGCGTGCTCGTCGGCACGGACAACGTGCCCATCGTGGCGGGGGGATTCCTGATTCAACTCATGCCCGGGCACACGGAGGAGGACGCCGCGTACGTGGAAGAGCGCCTGGCGGAGGTGCCGAGCGTCACGGGCTTTTTGGAGAAGCATCCTGCGGCGGACGTGCTTTTGTTCAAGCTCTTCCCGGACGCGCATATCTTAGCCATGCAGGACGTGCGCTTCCGCTGCAAGTGCAGCTATCCCCGCTTGCGCGACGTGCTGTTGAGCCTCGGCGCCAAGGAGCTCCGAGCTATCCGCGACGAGCAGGGACAGGCCGAACTCACGTGCCACTTCTGCGGCAACGTGTACACGTTCGGGCGAGAGGAGCTCGACGAGATGATTGCCGAGATCGAACGGCAAGGGGTGGGCGCGCCGTGACAGTGATCATGGGGATTCTGAACGTGACGCCGGATTCGTTCTCGGACGGCGGCCGGTATCTGGATCCGGAGGCGGCCGTGGCGCGGGCGCTCGAGATGGAGGAGGAAGGCGCCGGCATCATAGACATCGGCGCCGAGAGCACGCGGCCCGGGCACACGCCGCTCTCGCCGGACGAGGAGTGGCGCCGCTTGGAGCCAGTGTTGGCGCGGCTTGCGGGGCGGCTTAAGGTGCCCATCTCCATCGACACGTACCACGCCGAGACCGCGCGCCGCGCCGCGCAGTACGGCATCGCCATCGTGAACGATGTCTCCATGCTGCGGGATCCGGACATGCCCGCCGTCGTCCGCCATCACGGCCTGCGCTACGTGCTCATGCACACGCGCCGCGAGGTGCTACCCGGGCTCCCCGTGGCCGCCATGGTGGAAGAACTCCGCCGCCCACTCGCGCGGCTCCTCGAGGAAGGCGTGCCCGCGCGAGACATCCTCGTCGATCCCGGCATCGGCTTCGGCAAGACGCGCGAGCAGGATCTCGCCTGCCTCGCCGAGATCGGCCGCTTTCAGGCGCTCGGCCATCCGGTGCTCGTCGGCGCAAGCCGCAAGCGGGTCATCGGCCACGCGCTCGGCGGCGTGCCGGTGGGCGAGCGGCTCGCCGGATCGCTCGCCGTGGTGGCGCACGCGTGCATGGCGGGCGTGGACATCGTGCGCGTCCACGACGTGCGCGATTCGGTACGCGTGGTGCGGATGATGGAGGCGATTTTGGCGCATGGCGGATCCTTCGCTTCATGACGCGTACATCGGGGCCGGATCGAACGTCGGCAGGCGCATCGTTCACCTCGGCTTCGGCATCGAGGGGCTCAAGGGGCTTGGCGAGATCGCGGGCGTGTCCCAGGTGTATGAGACCGCGCCCGTGGGCTACCTGGATCAGGGCGACTTCCTAAACCTCGCCGTCCACCTGCGCACGCGGCTTTCGCCGCACGAGCTTCTGCGCGCGCTGCTCGCCATCGAGGCGAGGGCCGGGCGCACGCGCGAGATTCGCTTCGGCCCGCGCACGCTCGATCTCGACCTGCTCCTGTACGACGATCTTGTGCTCGACGAGCCGGAACTCACGCTGCCGCACCCGCGCATGTGGCAGCGGGCGTTTGTCATGGTGCCGCTCGCGGATCTGAACCCCGACCGCCTCGCCCCGAGCGGCGAGACGTGGGCCGATCTCGCGGCGCGCCTTCGCCAGAAAGACGAGGTGCATGAGGTTGGACGCTTTTGGTAGGCGGCTGCGCGCCTTTCGCAAGCTGAAGCAGATGACCCAGGCCGATCTCGCCCGCGCCCTCGGCGTGAGCCTCGCGACCATCGGGGGCATCGAGCGAGGCACGCGGCAGCCGACGGAACATCTCGTGCGCGCCATCGCGAGCGCCCTCTCCGTCGGCGTGGATGAGTTATGCGGCCGGGACTGGCCCGCGAAGGGTGAGGATGCCGAAGCGTGGGATGCGGCGTGGGATGCGGGCGCAGCGCCCGCGGCCCGGGCGGGCGATTCAGGTGCGGATCATGAGCCTGCGGTCCATGCGAGCGCCTTTCACGAAGGTACCTAGCGAAAAGGACCCGCATGGTCTCCGCGTGTCGCTGGATCAGGGCGCGATGGTACGTTGACAATGTGTGGGGCCGTCTCTATAATGGCGCATAGATCCGCGAGTGACGATTTCGTTTTCCGGACAATGGTATCCTGAATGGCTCACAGCGCGCGTGCTGCCAGGGATGGCATGCACGCTTCTCGCTATTCCGGGAGCCTTGAAGCACCGACTGGGAGCAAAGGAGAGACAGCCATGGCAGATAAAGAAGTGTTGCTGACGCCCGAGGGCCTGCGCAAGCTTGAGGAGGAGCTGGAACTCCTGAAGAGCGTCAAGCGGCGCGAGGTCGCGGAGCGCATCAAGGTTGCCATCAGCTACGGAGATATTAGTGAGAATTCTGAGTATGAAGACGCCAAGAACGAGCAGGCGTTTATCGAAGGCCGCATCATGACCCTCGAGAAGCAGCTGCGCAACGCGCGGGTCATCAACGAGGACGAGGTCGACACCAACGTCGTCAGCATCGGATCGACGGTCAAGGTGTTGGATCTGGACCTGGACGAGGAAGTGGAATACACCATCGTGGGATCTGCGGAGGCCAACCCCGCCGAGAATAAGATCTCGAACGAGTCGCCCGTGGGCAAGGCGCTGCTCGGCAAGCAGATTGGCTCGATTGTCGAAGTGAACGTTCCCGCAGGCGTCATCAAGTTTAAAATCCTTGAGATCAAGCGGTAAGCGTATTCCGCGGCAGCGCGCCCGACTTTTGGCATCCGGTTGTGCGGACGAGGCTCTGTGCCTCGTCCCTTTGCATGTCTGGCGGAGGTCGGGCGAGATCGCCCACTGTCCGCGCACTGGCCGGGGCGGGGGCGTCCCGCGAGCCTTCGGTTTGCAACTTGCGCCGTTTTGTCCAATGATGATACAAGAAACGCCGGGCCCATCATTCCGGTCAACTTTCCTGAGGAGCGTGTCGGTTTGGAAGAGCAAGAGCTGATTCAACATCGCCTGGAGAAGATGAACGCCCTGCGCGAGCGCGGCATCGATCCGTTCGGCGGCCGCTACGAGGTCACGCACCACGCGGCCGACATCCATCGCTTCGGCGAGGGCAAGAGCCAAGAAGAACTGGAGCGCGAGAACCTTCGCGTGCGCATCGCCGGACGCATGGTGGCCCGCCGCGGCCACGGCAAGGCCACCTTCGCCGTGCTGAACGACGTCACCGGCAACATCCAGATCTACGCCAAGTACGACGTGCTCGGCCCCGAGGCGTACGACGTGTTTCAGCACCTCGTCGATCTCGGCGACATCCTCGGCGTCGAGGGCACCGTCTTCCGCACCAATCGCGGCGAGATCACCGTGCTCGCGGAGAAGGTGACGTTTCTCACCAAGTCCCTTCGCCCCCTGCCCGAGAAGTGGCACGGGCTCAAGGACGTCGAGACCCGCTACCGCCAGCGGTATCTCGATCTCATCGTCAATCCGGACGTGCGCGAGATCTTCATCGCCCGCTCCCGCATCATCCAGGAGATCCGCCGCTTCCTGGACGGCCAGGGCTTCCTCGAGGTCGAGACGCCGACGCTCCACACCGTGGCGAGCGGCGCCCACGCGCGCCCGTTCATCACGCACCACAACGCGCTCGACATGGACCTGTACCTGCGCATCGCTATTGAGTTGCACCTGAAGCGGCTCATCGTCGGCGGCCTCGAGCGCGTCTACGAAATTGGCCGCGTATATCGGAACGAGGGCGTCTCGACGCGCCACAACCCCGAGTTCACCATGCTCGAGCTGTATCAGGCGTACGCCGACTTCCACGACATCATGGATCTCACCGAGAACATGGTGCGCCACGCGGCCAAGGCCGTGATCGGCAAGCTGCACATTCCCTACGGCCATCACGTCGTGGACCTCGAGTCGCCCTTCAAGCGCGCGCACATCGCCGATCTCGTCCAAGAGCACACGGGCGTCGACTTTCGCCGCGTGACCTCAGACGAGGAGGCGCGGCGCCTGGCGGCGGAGCACGGCGTGAAGATTGAGCCGCACATGACGTATGGCCACATCCTGAACGAATTCTTTGAGCAGCGCGTCGAGGACAAGCTCATTCAGCCGACGTTCGTCTACGGCCACCCGGTCGAGATCTCGCCGCTCGCCAAGAAGAACGCCGAAGATCCCCGCTTCACCGACCGGTTCGAGCTGTTCATCGTCGGCCGCGAGCACGCCAACGCCTTCAGCGAGCTGAACGACCCTATCGATCAGCGCGAGCGCTTCCTCGCGCAGCTCCGCGAGAAGGAAGCCGGCAACGAGGAGGCGCAGGCGCTCGACGAGGACTTCTTGACGGCGCTCGAACACGGCATGCCGCCCACGGGTGGGCTTGGCGTCGGCATTGACCGGCTGGTGATGCTGCTGACGGGCCAGCCCTCCATCCGCGATGTCCTCCTCTTCCCACTCATGCGCGAGCGGCAGGACGACTGAGCGCCGTGGGCGCGAGGTGCGGGCCGGGGCGGCCTGGCCCTGCCCTTCGCCTGCCATGCCTTTTATGGTCTAAAAATTTCCTTACCCGATCCCGCTTGACATAGAGGGGGAGGCGGTGATAGTATCATTCTCGCCGCCCGCGAGGCGGCAGAAAATCCGCGCGGTGGCGCGGGAATCGCTCCTTGAAAACTAAACACACGAGACCACCAAGCCCGTAAGTCCTTGTGACCGAACGGTCAGGATAAAGCACTTGGATTGAGAGTTTGATCCTGGCTCAGG